>NZ_RRYE01000064.1 GCF_004010105.1 Microbacterium sp. CPCC 204701 | reverse complement strand
GCGGCGCGCGGCGTCTCCGTCCCCGTCTCCGTGCCGGCGCTGCGCTACAAGGTGCTCGTCGCGCTGGCACGGTTCGCCGCGCCGCGCCTCGCCGCGCGGGTCGGCGAACGCGGGCGCTGAGACCGCGTCGCACGCGTCATCGCCGAAGCGGATGCCGCGACCGCCGTGCACGAGGGTCGCGGCATCCCGATAACCTGAACACATGACGCATACGGGCAATCCATTCGGACAGGTGCTCGTCGCGCTCGTCACCCCCATGACGGCCGACGGCGAGGTCGACTGGCCCGCCGTCGAGAAGCACATCGACTCGTGTCTCACCGCCGGCGCCGACGGCATCGTCGTCACCGGCACCACGGGCGAGACCTCGACGCTCACCGACGCCGAGAAGATCCGGCTCGTCGAGGTCGGCAAGGATGTCGCGGCAGGACGCGCGAAGATCATCACGGGCGGCGGCTCGAACGAGACCGCCCACGCGATCGAGCTGTACAAGGCCAGCGAGAAGGCCGGCGCCGACGGCATCATGATCGTCACGCCGTACTACAACAAGCCGACCCAGGCCGGCATCCTCACCCACTTCCGGCTCGTGGCCGACGCGACCGACCTCCCGGTGATCCTGTACGACATCCCGGGCCGCACCGGAGTGCCGATCCGCTACGAGACGATCCTGCGCCTCGCCAAGCATCCGAACATCCTCGCGATCAAAGACGCGAAGGGCGACTTCAGCGAAGTGAGCCGCGTGCTCAACCAGACCGATCTGCTGTACTTCTCGGGCGATGACGCGAACGTGCTGCCGCACCTCGCGATCGGTGCGACCGGCCTCATCGGCGTCACCGCGAACATCGCCGCGCAGCCGTACCGCGTGATCGTCGACGCCGTCAACCGCGGCGACCTCACGGCCGCGACCGCCGCCCACATGCAGCTCGAGCCGCTGGTGCGCGCCGTCATGACCCACGTCCCCGGCACCGTGTCGGCCAAGTACATCCTCCACGGCCTCGGCCGCATCGGCAGCCCGCGCGTGCGCCTGCCGCTGGTGGGCCCCGAGGAGTGGGAGGCCGCCAAGATCGAAGACGAGCTCGCCCTCGTCGCCGACGTGCCGGGCGCGGACTTCTCCAACTTCCGTCCCGATCGCAACGCCGCTGCCGGCGGAGCACTTCCGAAGGTCTCGGGTACCACGCGATGAGCATCCCCACCACCCCATTCGACCCGCCCGAGCTCGAGGCCGGCACGCTGCGGGTGGTCCCGCTCGGTGGCCTCGGCGAGGTCGGCCGCAACATGACCGTGTTCGAGTACGGCGGAAAGCTGCTGGTCGTCGACTGCGGCGTGCTGTTCCCCGAAGAGCATCAGCCCGGGGTCGACCTGATCCTGCCGGACTTCGAGCCGATCAAAGGCCGCCTCGACGACATCGTCGGCGTCGTGCTCACGCACGGCCACGAAGACCACATCGGCGCGGTGCCCTACCTGCTGAAGCTGAAGGGCGACATCCCGATCATCGGGTCGGGGCTGACGCTCGCCCTCACCGAGGCGAAGCTCAAAGAGCACCGCATCAAGCCCTACAGCCTTACGGTCACCGAAGGTCAGCGCGAGAACCTCGGCCCGTTCGAGCTCGAGTTCATCGCCGTCAACCACTCCATCCCCGACGCGCTCGCCGTCGCCGTGCGCACGCCCGCCGGCCTGGTGCTCGCGACCGGCGACTTCAAGATGGACCAGCTGCCGCTGGACGGCCGGCTCACCGATCTGCGGGCGTTCGCCCGCCTGGGCGAGGAGGGCGTCGACCTGTTCCTCGTCGACTCGACGAACGCGGACGTGCCGGGCTTCACGCCGCTCGAGCGCTCGATCGGTCCCGTCCTCGACCAGGTGATCGGCCAGGCGCCGCGTCGCGTGATCGTGGCGAGCTTCTCGAGCCACGTGCACCGGGTTCAGCAGGTGCTGGATGCCGCAGCCGCCCACGGGCGTCGCGTCGCGCTCCTCGGCCGCAGCATGGTGCGCAACATGACGATCGCCGAGGAGCTCGGGTATCTGCACGTGCCCGAGGATGTGCTGATCGACTACAAGAAAGCGCGTGACCTGCCCGACGACCGGATCGTCTACATGTCGACCGGTTCCCAGGGCGAGCCGATGGCCGTGCTCAGCCGCATGGCGAACCTCGACCACGCGATCGAGCCCGGACAGGGCGACACCGTGATCCTCGCGTCGAGCCTCATCCCCGGCAACGAGAACGCCGTGTACCGCGTCATCGACGGACTCACCAAGCTCGGCGCGAACGTCGTCCACAAGGGCAACGCCAAGGTGCACGTGTCTGGCCACGCCGCGGCGGGCGAGCTGCTGTACTGCTACAACCTCCTGAAGCCGAAGAACGTGCTGCCCGTGCACGGCGAGTACCGGCACCTCATGGCGAACGCGCGACTCGCGCAAGACACCGGAATCGCGCCCGAGCGCACGCTCCTTGCCGAGAACGGCACGGTCATCGATCTCAAGGACGGCGAGGCGAGAGCCGTCGGGCAGCTCGACCTCGGGTTCGTGTACGTCGACGGCTCGACGGTGGGCGAGATCACGGATGCCGACCTCAAGGACCGCCGGATCCTCGGCGAAGAGGGCTTCATCTCGGTGATCGTGGTGGTCGACGCGTCGACCGGCAAGGTCATCTCGGGGCCCGAGATCCATGCGCGAGGGTTCGCGGAGGACTCGGCGGTGTTCGAAGACGTCAAGCCGAAGATCGCCGCGGCGCTCGCCGAGGCCGCGAAGTCGGGCGTGCGGGACTCTCACGCGCTCTCGCAGATCGTGCGCCGCACGATCGGGCGCTGGGTGAACCAGTCGCTGCGTCGCCGGCCGATGATCGTGCCCCTCGTCATCGAGGCGTGACACCGCGCTCGTAGACTCCCCGCCTTCCGCCTCCGCCCCGCAGGCCGACGGCGCCGCCGTGGCGGCGCACGGCCACGACACGAGGTGATCGCGGGGTCGGAGCACAGCTGTTGCTCGCGGATCGATGCGCCAGGGCGACGCGGGGTTCGTCGAAGAAGACCTCAACGGCGAGCCGGTCGGGCCGAGACACGATGGTCAAGCGCCTGCGCCGAGCGGACTCGCGGTTGCGGGGCGGATTCGCGGTCGCTGGCCTGCCGAAGCGCCGCGTGCTTGCGGGCAAAAGTCGGGGGAGGGGCATACCGTGGAGGGATGGCCAGGAGCACCAGCCCGACCAAGGGATCGAGCGCGTCCGCGCGCGCGTCCGGCGCCGGCGGGGCCGGGACGTCGTCGTCTCGTGCCCGCAAGCCCGCCCCCGCGCCCAAGAAGTACGTGAACGAACCTGACAAGCCGCCCGTCATCGTGCGTGCGTGGCTGGGTCTCGCCCACGCGACGGGCGGACTCTTCCGCGCGTTCGGCCCCGAGACACTCGAGAAGGAGCAGCGGCGCGACGGCTTCCCGTTCCTGCTCGTCATGCTCGCGATCGCGGGCGCCGTGAACGAGTGGTTCTTCATCGGCAGCGATGTCGCGGCGACCATCAGCGCCTATTCGGTCGGCGGTCTGCTCGGGCGCGAGGCATTCGTGCTCCCGGTGCTGCTGCTGCTCCTCGCCGGCTGGATGTTCCGCCACCCGTCGTCGGTGCACGACAACGGCCGCGTCGGCATCGGCTTCGCCGTGATCATCCTGACCATCGCCGGGTTCTGCCACGTCGCGGGCGGCCGCCCGCAGCCGAGCGAAGGTCTTCCGGCGCTCAGTGAAGCCGGCGGCCTCTTCGGCTGGATGCTCGGCGAGCCGCTCGCCCTCGTCCTCACCGATGTCGGCGCCTACATCGCGCTGTCGCTGCTGGCCGTGCTCGGCATCCTGATCCTCACCAAGACGCCCCCCAACCGCATCGGCAGGCGGCTCGGCGAGCTGTACGCGTGGATGTTCGGCGCCGAGCCCGCCGAAGCGAAGACGACGACGGATGCCGCAGCCGCGGATGACGACGGCGACCCGTCGCTGCCCTGGTGGCGCCGCAACAGGACCGGTCGCGAGAAGGATCCCGAGGGCATCGGGTCACAGGATCTGACCGAGCTGCTCGCCCCGGGCTCGGTGAGCGGGGGCTTCGAACAGGCGATCGCGCCGCCCGTGGCACCGCCGCCCGTGGTCCCGGCCGACGCGTTGACCGAGGTCATCGATCCGGCCGTGCTCTCGGCCGCCAAGGCGGCGACGTCCTCGCGCACGTCGCTGCGCGGCGACACCGACACCGGCCCCGTCGAGGACGACGGTGTGCTCCCGGGCCTCGACGGCATCGGCTCGACGACGTCGGCCGATTCCTCGGCGCCGTACCGTCTGCCGTCGGTCCACGCGCTGGCGGCCGGAACGCCCCACGTGGCGCGCTCGCAGGCCAACGACGACACGGTCCGCGCCATCACGAGCGTGCTCGATCAGTTCTCTGTCGACGCGCGCGTCACCGGCTTCTCACGCGGCCCGACCGTCACCCAGTACGAGATCGCCCTCGGGCCGGGCGTCAAGGTCGAGCGCATCACGGCGCTCACGAACAACATCGCGTACGCGGTGGCGTCCAACGAGGTGCGCATCCTCGCGCCGATCCCGGGCAAGAGCGCCATCGGCGTCGAGATCCCCAACGCCGACCGCGAGATCGTGACGCTCGGCGATGTGCTGCGCTCCACCGCGGCCGCGAACCAGACGCACCCCATGACGATCGGCGTCGGCAAGGACGTCGGCGGCGGCTACGTCGTGGCGAACCTGGCGAAGATGCCCCACCTCCTGGTGGCCGGATCCACCGGCTCGGGCAAGTCGAGCTTCGTGAACTCGATGATCACGAGCCTGCTGATGCGGGCGAAGCCGGCCGATGTGCGGATGGTCCTCATCGATCCCAAGCGCGTCGAGCTGACGTCGTACGCCGGCGTCCCGCATCTGATCACGCCCATCATCACGAACCCCAAGAAGGCCGCCGAGGCGCTGCAGTGGGTCGTGAAAGAGATGGACATGCGCTACGACGACCTCGCGTCGTTCGGCTTCCGTCACATCGACGACTTCAACAAGGCGGTCGTCGCGGGCGAGATCACGCTGCCGCCGGGCAGCGAGCGCGTTCTCAAGCCGTACCCGTACCTCCTCGTCGTCGTCGACGAACTCGCCGACCTCATGATGGTGGCACCCCGCGACGTCGAGGACTCCATCGTCCGCATCACACAGCTCGCCCGGGCCAGCGGCATCCACCTCGTCCTGGCCACGCAGCGTCCGTCGGTCGACGTCGTCACGGGCCTCATCAAGGCGAACGTGCCGTCGCGCCTGGCATTCGCGGTGACGAGCGTCACCGACTCGCGCGTCATCCTCGACCAGCCGGGCGCCGATCGCCTGATCGGCCAGGGCGACGCCCTGTTCCTCCCGATGGGCGCCTCCAAGACGCTGCGCGTACAGGGCGCCTGGGTGAGCGAGCAGGAGATCGAGACCGTCGTCAAGCACGTCACGACCCAGGCGCGTCCCGAATACCGCAACGACGTCGCCGCGGTGGCCGAGAAGAAAGAGATCGACGCCGACATCGGCGACGACCTCGAGCTGCTGCTCGCCGCGGCAGAGCTGGTGGTCTCGACGCAGTTCGGCTCGACCTCGATGCTGCAGCGCAAGCTGCGCGTCGGCTTCGCCAAGGCCGGCCGCCTCATGGACCTGCTGGAGTCGCGCGAGATCGTCGGCCCCTCCGAGGGTTCGAAGGCTCGCGACGTGCTCGTCACGGTCGAACAGCTGCCGGGCGTGCTGGCCCGGCTGCGCGGCGACGACGTGCCGGACGCGGCGCGCGCGGCGACGGCCGCAGATCCGTACGGGACGGATGCCGTCGCCTCGCAGTACGACGGCTCGCCGGTGGTCGACGGTGACGACGGCTCCGAGGACGCGTGGGGGCTGACCGGCCGGGACTGACCCCGGTCCGCGGCGCACCCGGCCGATAGGCTCGGGGAATGGCGATCCCGCGGCAGCTGCCCAATGCGATCACGATCGTGCGCATCCTGTGCGCGCCGGTGTTCCTGTTCCTGCTCCTCGCAGACGGCGGGGCCGACGGACCGCTACGGTGGTGGGCGGCGGCGCTGTTCATCGTCGCGATCGCGACGGACGGGCTCGACGGGTACCTCGCGCGCAGGTACGAGATCGTCACCGACCTCGGCAAGCTGCTCGACCCCATCGCCGACAAGGTGCTGACCGGCGTTGCGTTCATCGGGCTCTCGATCCTCGGAGAGCTGCCGTGGTGGGTCACCGTCGTGGTGCTCGTGCGAGAGATCGGCATCACGGTCTATCGCTTCGTCGTGGTCAGCGACCACGTGCTCGCAGCGGCGTGGATGGGCAAGCTCAAGACGGTCGCACAGGCGGTCGCGCTTTCGCTCGCGCTGCTTCCGCTGTGGAACGTCGTCGGCGAGTGGATCTGGTGGGTCAACGGAGTCGTCATGGCGATTGCGGTGGTGCTCACCATCGCCAGTGGCATCGACTACGTGATTTCCGAGACGCGGGCAGCGCGGGTGAGGCGCGCCGGGAAGTGACCCGCGACCGCGGGGAGCGGCATCCAGCGGTCTTTTCGCCGCACGCGGAGGCCGTGCTCGCGGCGCTCGCGCGGCGCGGCTGGTCTGTCGGCACGGCGGAGTCCCTCACGGCCGGGCTGGTCGTGGCGACCCTGGTCGATGTGCCGGGGGCGTCGCTGAGCGTGCGGGGCGGCATCGCCGCGTACGCCACCGGAGTGAAGTCGGCCGTGCTCGGAGTCGACCCCGAGCTGCTGCACCGCGTCGGCGCGGTGGACGAGGAGGTGGCGCGGCAGATGGCCGGCGGTGCGCGACGCGTGCTCGAGGTCGACGTCGCGATCGCGACGACCGGAGTCGCCGGGCCCGACCCCCAGGATGGGCAGGCCGTCGGAACCGTCTTCATCGCGATCGCGACCCCCGAGCGCGAGGTCGTCGAGCGGCTGGCGCTCGGCGGTACGCGTCGCGACATCCGCGTGGCGACCGTCGAGGCCGCTCTCCGGCTGTGCGCGAGCGCTCTGCAGAACGGATGACGGACGTCGGGAACAGACGGTGTTTCGTCTCGGTTACATTCGGTGATTCCCACCCATTGCTCAGCGCACGGGGTTAGATTGGCATCAACCGGTGATGTACTGTTGTCCACCCGGACACGCGGAATCTGAAGTGAGGAGGGGGCCCGCCATGATCCTGGTTCGTCAAGAGATCGGCGAAGTGCTTCGTGATTTCCGCCAGCAGAAGGGTCGCACCCTCCGGCAGGTCGCGAGCCGCGCCAGTGTCGCGCTCGGCTATCTGAGTGAGGTCGAGCGCGGTCAGAAAGAGGCCTCCAGCGAGATCCTCGCCTCGGTGGCCGAAGCGCTGGATGTTCCCATCTCGACCATCATGCGCGAGGTGGGAGACCGCATCTCGGTGATCGAGGGACTGCAGACGTTCCCCGATGTGGTTCCCGACGACCTCATGGCGTCGGTCGACGCCGAGCTCTCGCTGCACTGACGCGGACCACGCCGAGCCGTCCTCGCCCTTCGACACAGCTCAGGAATCGTCACGCTATGCGCCGCAGTGAATTCATCCGCGCCGTCGACGACGAGTTCGGGGCCCGCGCGAACGCGATCGTGACCGATCTCGTGCTGTCGCAAGTCGGTGACCGCACGGCAGCCGAGGCGATCGCGGCCGGCGTGCCGCTACGCGACGTGTGGGTTGCGCTGTGCGAGGAGCTCGACGTCCCGGTGGCGCGCCGGTACGGCGTCGGCCGTCTCGAGCCGCGGTCGCGCTGACGCGGCGTTGCGGCCGCTTCCTGCGGCGTGTCGCTCGCCCCTCGATACGGCTCATACCTCCCCTCCTCAGGAACCGGATCGTCGCCGCTTCGCGGCGTGTCATCGAAGAAGTGTTCGAGATCCGCGTAGGCTCCTCCACAGCAGGAGTCGAGGACGCGTCTGTCCACGGAAGCGGGGGGAGCGAAGACGGATGTCGGAGCCCACTCGTAACGTGATCCACGTCGAACGACACCTCACGCCTTGTCGCAGCATCCGTCCCACCCGGGGCGGAGCGCGACAGCCTACAGGCGACGGAACGCGAGCATAAGGAGCACGCCATGCCCTCAGCAGTTGACCGCGAGAAGGCCCTCGAATCGGCCCTCGCCCAGATCGACCGGCAGTTCGGAAAGGGCTCGGTCATGCGGCTGGGCAGCGATGAGCGTGCGCCTGTCGAAGTCGTGCCCACCGGCTCGATCGCGCTGGACGTCGCCCTCGGAATCGGCGGTCTGCCCCGCGGCCGCATCATCGAGATCTACGGTCCGGAGTCGTCGGGTAAGACGACGCTGACGCTTCACGCCATCGCCAACGTGCAGCGCGCGGGGGGCATCGCCGCGTTCATCGACGCGGAGCACGCGCTCGACCCCGACTACGCGCAGAAGCTCGGCGTCGACATCGACTCCCTCCTGGTGTCGCAGCCCGACACGGGTGAGCAGGCGCTCGAGATCGCCGACATGCTCGTGCGCTCGGGCGCCATCGACCTCGTCGTCATCGACTCGGTCGCCGCGCTGGTGCCGAAGGCCGAGATCGAGGGCGAGATGGGCGACTCCCACGTCGGCCTGCAGGCGCGCCTCATGTCGCAGGCTCTGCGCAAGCTCACCGGTGGCCTCAACCAGACCAACACCACGATGATCTTCATCAACCAGCTGCGCGAGAAGATCGGCGTGTTCTTCGGCTCGCCCGAGACCACCGCCGGCGGCAAGGCGCTCAAGTTCTACGCGTCGGTGCGCCTCGACATCCGCCGCATCGAGACGCTGAAAGACGGGACCGACGCCGTCGGAAACCGTACGCGCGTCAAGGTCGTGAAGAACAAGATGGCGCCGCCGTTCAAGCAGGCCGAGTTCGACATCCTGTACGGCGTCGGCATCTCGCGCGAGGGCAGCCTCATCGACTTCGGCGTGGAGCACGGCATCGTCAAGAAGTCGGGCGCCTGGTACACCTACGATGGCGAGCAGCTCGGTCAGGGCAAAGAGAACGCGCGCAACTTCCTCATCAAGAACGAGGACGTCGCAGCCGAGATCGAGTCGAAGATCAAGACGAAGCTCGGCATCGGCGTTCCCAAGGGGGCCGTCTCCGCTCCTGCCGAAGACGAGCTGGCGGCCCGCCGGCCCGCCTGATGGTCCGTTTCAGCGACACTGGCGGCGACGGGGGCGAGCAGCACGACTCGCTCGCCCCCGTGATCCCGCTGTTCGGTGCCCAGAGCGGCGAACAGCGACGCCTCCACCCGGGCACGTCCACCACCGGCACGGTGGCATGGAATGCGACGTCGGCCGATGATCCGGAGGGCGACGATGGGCTCGACGACGGATCCGTCGGCCGCCCGCGCGACGGCGCAGGCGGCGGAATCGGGCACGAGTCCGCCGAAGACCTCAGGAATCGAGCCGAGAAGAGCTTGCTGAAGAAGCTCCGCACGCGGTCCCTCTCGGTTTTGGAGGCGCGTGCCGTCGTGGCCGAGCTCAGCCTCGATCCCGAGACGGTGGAGGTACTGCTCCAGGCGTTCCTCGACCGGGGCTACCTCGACGACGCCGCGCTCGCGGAGCAGCTGGTGCACGCGGGCGTCGATCGCAAGGGCCAGGGGCGACGCGTCATCGCCCAGACGCTCGCCAAGCGAGGGGTGCCGCGGGATGTCGCAGAGGCAGCACTCGCGGCCCTTCCCGACGACGACGCAGACCGCGCCCTGGAGTACGCCCGATCGAAGGCGGGCGCGATGCGCGATCTCGACCGCGACGCGGCTTTGCGGCGTCTGAGCGGTCAGCTCGCGCGTCGCGGCTACGGCGGGTCGGTGGCGTTCGACGCCGCGCGCCGCGCGCTCGACGAGCAGGGCTCCGTGTCGCGCGTCCGCTTCCGCTGACGCCCGGCGCACCGACGTCGTCGCCCGTGCTCCCAGGGCGGCTCGTAGAATGGCCCATCATGTCTTCTCCTTCCGCTTCTCCGACTCTCATCGCGTCGTCGCCCGCCGCGCTCGGCGTCGACGGCCACGCGCGCACCTACGAGGTGCGGACGTTCGGCTGCCAGATGAACGTCCACGACTCCGAGCGGCTGTCGGGGTCCCTCGAGAGTGCCGGCTACATCCGCGCCGAGGCGGGCGAAGAAGCCGACATCGTCGTCATCAACACGTGCGCGGTGCGCGACAACGCCGCAGGCAAGCTCTACGGCACGCTCGGGCACCTGAAGTCGCGCAAAGACAAGCGCGACGGCATGCAGATCGCCGTCGGCGGATGCCTCGCGCAAATGGACAAGCAGGCGGTCCTCGAGAAGGCGCCGTGGGTCGACGTCGTCTTCGGCACGCACAACATGGGTTCGCTGCCCAGCCTGCTCGAGCGGGCACGTCACAACGGTGAGGCCGAGTTCGAGATCCTCGAGTCGCTCGAGGTGTTCCCCTCGACGCTGCCCACCAAGCGCGACAGCATCTACAGCGGGTGGGTGTCGATCTCGGTCGGATGCAACAACACCTGCACGTTCTGCATCGTGCCGAGTCTGCGTGGCAAAGAGAAGGACCGTCGCCCCGGCGACATCCTGAACGAGATCCGCCTGCTCGTCGACGACGGTGCGATGGAGGTGACGCTGCTCGGTCAGAACGTGAACTCCTACGGCGTCGAGTTCGGCGACCGCCAGGCGTTCGGCAAGCTGCTGCGCGCGGCCGGCGAGATCACGGGGCTCGAACGCATCCGCTTCACGAGCCCGCACCCCGCGGCGTTCACCGACGACGTGATCGACGCGATGGCCGAGACGCCCGCCGTCATGCCGCAGCTGCACATGCCGCTGCAGTCCGGGAGCGACCGCATCCTGCGGGCCATGCGCCGGTCGTACCGCAGCGAGCGTTTTCTCGGCATCCTCGATCGGGTGCGAGCGAAGATCCCGAACGCGGCGATCTCGACCGACATCATCGTCGGCTTCCCCGGCGAGACCGACGCGGACTTCGAAGACACGCTGCGGGTGGTCGAGCAGGCGCGCTTCGCGAGCGCCTTCACGTTCCAGTACTCCATCCGCGAGGGCACTCCGGCGGCCACCATGCCCGACCAGGTGCCGAAGGCGGTCGTGCAGGAGCGCTACGAGAGGCTCGTCGCCCTTCAGGAGCGCATCTCGCTCGAAGAGAACCAGAAGCAGCTCGGCCGCGAGCTCCAGGTGCTCGTCTCGACGGGCGAGGGCAAGAAGGATGCCGAGACCCACCGACTGACAGGGCGCGCCGAAGACAACCGGCTCGTGCACTTCGAGGTGCCCGCCGGCTCCGACGTTCCGCGCCCGGGCGACGTCGCGTCGGTCGTGGTGACGCACGCGGCGCCGTTCCACCTCCTCGCGGATGCACCCGACGGCGCGCCGCTGCGCATTCGCCGCACGCGGTCCGGTGACGCGTGGGACCGCTCGCTGGCGGAGTCGTGCGCGGTCCCCGCACCCGCGGAGCCGGGGGCGCCTCGCGCGGTCTCGCTGGGCCTGCC
>NZ_RRYE01000639.1 GCF_004010105.1 Microbacterium sp. CPCC 204701 | reverse complement strand
GGTGCTCGCGGCGCGCTACCCCGACCCGGGCGGCGTCGCCAGCTACGCGCGCCGCGCGCTCGGCGACACGGCCGCGCGCGTCACCGGCTACTGGTTCATGTTCGGGGTGTGCGCGGGGGCGCCGGTGGTCGCGGTGCTCGGCGGCGAGTACGTCGTCGCCGTCATCGGCGCCGATCGCGCGATGGTGCCGGTCATCGCGCTCGCGATCCTCATCCCGCCCTTCGCAGCGAACGCGTTCGGCGTGCGCGTCGCCGGCTGGGTGCAGTTCGTGCTCACTGCGCTGCTGCTGACAGTGGTGGTCGGGGTGGTCTCGCTCGCGGCCCCCGCCGTCGAACGGCAGAGCTTCCAGCCGTTCCTTCCGAACGGCTGGGCCGGCGTCGGCACCGCGATCAGCCTGTTCGTGTGGGCCTTCGCGGGGTGGGAGGTCGGGACCCACATCTCGGGGGAGTTCCGCAACCCCCGCCGTGCGATCCCGATCGGCACGGCGATCGCCCTCGTCGTCACGGGCGTCAGCTACCTCGTGCTGCAGATCGTCACCGTGGGAGCACTCGGCACGACCCCCGGCGACGGTGCCGTGCCTCTCCTCGAGCTCGCGCGACTCGGGTCACCCGGCATCGGGGCGGCTGCGGTCGGGGTCATCGCCGCGATCGTCGCCCTCGGGGTCATGAACGCCTACCTCGCCGCGTTCGCCAAGCTCGGGGCTTCGCTCGCCTCCAACGGCGATCTGCCCCGCTGGTTCGCGGCCGGCGCCGAGAGGGGCGGAGTGCCCCGGCGCGCGCTCGCCCTCACCGGAGGGGTCGTCGCGGTGTACTTCTCGCTCATGCTGTGGACCGGCCTCGACCTGACGCCGTTCATCCTCGTACACACGAGCAGCATGGTCGCGACCTACGCGGTCGGCATGGTCGCCGCCGTCCGGCTGCTGCGCCGCGGGACGGCCGGCTGGGTCCTGGCGCTCATCGCCGCGATCCTGTGCGCCGGCATGCTCGTGCTCGCGTTCGGCTCGCTGCT
>NZ_RRYE01000638.1 GCF_004010105.1 Microbacterium sp. CPCC 204701 | reverse complement strand
CGCGCGCGGCCCGGCGCTCGACGGCGCGTGCGCGTGCCGCCATGATGGCTGCATGATCGCCAAGAGCCAGAAGCACTGGATCGGGGACGTGCACGACCTGCTGCGCGTCGACGAAGGGTTCGTGCTCGCCGACGTCGACCCGCGCGCGACGCCGGGCTATGAGAAGGACAAGGTGCAGGCCGCCGACGATCTCTCATCGGGAGCTGAGCAGCTCAGCGAGTACCAGGAGCGCCTCTACGCCTGCAGCCGCGTCGAGGCGACGCACGCATCGGTGCTGCTGGTGCTGCAGGCGATGGACTCGGCGGGCAAGGGCGGCATCATCCGCCACGTCGTCGGGTCGGTCGATCCGCAGGGCATCGACCTGGCGGCGTTCAAGAAGCCCACCCCCGAAGAGCTCGAGCACGACTTCCTCTGGCGCATCGAGCGCCGCCTCCCCGAGCCCGGCATCATCGGGGTCTTCGACCGCTCGCACTACGAGGACGTGCTGATCGGCCGCGTGCGCGAGCTCGCCCCGCCCGACGAGATCGAGCGCCGCTACGGGGCGATCACCGAGTTCGAGAAGCGCGCGACGGATGCCGGGACCCGCGTCGTGAAGATCATGCTGCACATCTCGCCCGAGGAGCAGAAGTCGAGGCTCATGGAGCGGCTCGAGCGCCCCGACAAGCATTGGAAGTACAACCCCGGCGACATTGACGAGCGCGCGCTCTGGCCGCAGTACATGGCCGCGTACCAGACGGTGTTCGAGCGCACGTCGACCGAGCACGCGCCGTGGTACGTGGTGCCGGCAGACCGCAAGTGGTACGCGCGCCTCGCGGTGCAGCATCTGCTGCTCGAGGCGCTGGAGGACATCGACCCGCAGTGGCCCGCCGCGACCTTCGACGTCGAGGCCGAGAAGCAGCGGCTCGCCGCGAGCTGACGCCGGCGCGCGGGGCTACGCGGCGACTCCGCGAGCAGCCCACGTCGCCGCGGTGACTGCGAAGGGCCCCGACGGCAGCAGCCCGGCGCGGCGCG
>NZ_RRYE01000637.1 GCF_004010105.1 Microbacterium sp. CPCC 204701 | reverse complement strand
GCGCGGGTCGACCGCCGAGAGTCCGGGCAGCGCCGCCGTCACGATCCACTCGTGCGTCGCGTCGCCGCCGACGGCGAGCAGCGGCGGCACGCGTGCGTAGGGCGCGGCCCAGGCCAGCCGGGCGGCCTCGCCTGCGAACGAGGTCTCGGCGTTGCGTGGGCCGTGCTTGAGGTAGCGGCCGTCGTCGGTGCGGAACGTCACGCCGCCGTAGTCGTTGAGCCACACCGGCTCGAGCGTCGCACCGGCCGCGAGTTCCCGCACCCGCTCGGGGATCTCGACCGCTTCGAGGGGAATGGACACGCCCCCATCCTGCCGGGTGCGTCGGACTCAGGCCTCGAGCATCTCCCGCACGATCAGCGCGTGGTTGTGAGCGGCGTCGTGCACGGCGTGCAGGAGGGTGACCACGTCGTGCGAGGCGATCTCCTGTCGCAACCACTCCACCGCCGGGCGCGACGGGCCGGCCAGCTCTGCGCGGTACGCGTCGGCGAAGGCATCCCACGTCATGCCGCCGTGGTGGAAGGCCTTGCGCAGCTCGGTCGAGGGTGCGACCTCCTTTGCCCACAGGTCGAGCGCCGCGCGGTCCTTCGAGATGCCGCGCGGCCACAGCCGGTCGACGAGCACGCGCAAGCCGTCGTCCGGGCCGGGTTCGTCGTACACGCGCTTCAGTCGCAGTTCCATGGTGACATCCAACTCCTCCGCGCGGGTCGGCGCACGGATCGGTCTCCGGGCGCACAACTCAGGCTGCTTCCCCGACCCGGCGCCCACGTACCGCGGAATTCTGCCGGAGCCTCGCCGTCGTCTCCGCCCCAGCCTGAGTCATGAGCGGCGAACGGATGCCTCGACCGGCCGGGGGTGGGTAGCGTGGTGGGTGCACGACCCCTCACGCAGTGGAACTCGGTTCCGCGTATGCTGATACGCAGTTTCGCCTGGACGTCCGGTCTTCGAAGGAGAACGCATGGATCTCACCGGTGCTGCCGCCCTGGTCACCGGCGGAGCGAGCGGGCTCGGCCTCGCGACCGCCC
>NZ_RRYE01000636.1 GCF_004010105.1 Microbacterium sp. CPCC 204701 | reverse complement strand
GGCGGCGGGCGACAGCGACAGCGTCGAGTCCGCGAGCGCGGTGCGCCGGTCGGGGCTCACCGTGACCCACAGCGCGACGGCGGCGATCGCCGCGAGGACGGCGCCCCAGATGATCGCGGCCCAGCGCGTGCGAGGACGCAGCGTCGCAGGGTCAGCGGTCAGGCCAGCGCTGACCGGGAGCGCCGCGGGGTCGACCGGCACTGTCGGGGCCGTCGTGAACCCCGGGTCGGCGGTCGGCGGCGTGAGCGATGCGGTCTCGGTGGTGGGGGTGTCGGCGCTCATCGGTCTTCCTCCACGTCGTAGATGGTCACGTACACCGAGCCGGCGCCCTGATCGAGCACGATGCGCTGGCGGGTCTCGCCGTCGTCCGGCCCCGTCGTGTTCCGCACGAACCAGTCCCACTCGGCGGAACCATCGGAGCCTTCGCGTGGGACGATCTCGCCCTGATCGAGCAACTCGCCGGACTGATGGCTGATGCGGCTGTAGCTGACTTCGCCCGCGCCGAGCGACGCCTCCAGATCGAGGATCGTGCCCGGATTCACCGTGATGTAGGTCTCGCCGGTGCCCTTGTTCACCGTGATCGTGCCCGCCTCGACCGCCTCGCGATCGGAGAGCGGGTCGAGGTAGATGTCCATCCGGCCGAACGGCTGGGTGACGGACCGGGGCTCGGTGCTCGTGCCCAGGCTGTTGTCGGCGAGCATGAAGCTGCGAGGACCGGATGCCACGGCCGTCGTGATGCCGCCGACCAGCAGCGCGATCGTCACGGCCGTGAGGAACCCGCTGCGTCGGCGCACGATCCCCGCGACGATCATCGCGAGCGCGGTGACGAGAGCGCCGCCGAGCAGACCGACGGCCGCCGCGTAGGGGGCGGTCGCGGCATCCGTCAACGCCACCAGCGTGCTCACCGCACCCGCGACGATCGCCGCACCCAGGGTCGTGAGGACGAAGACGAAGCTCGTGCGGGGTTTGGTGGCGCGGCGGATGCGGCGGCGCTCCTCGGCCTCGACCGCGAACGCCGCGCCG
>NZ_RRYE01000635.1 GCF_004010105.1 Microbacterium sp. CPCC 204701 | reverse complement strand
CGGCTGAGGATCTCGATGGTCTGCTCGATCTCGTCCGCGCGCCCGATCACGGGGTCGAGCCGACCAGCCGCCGCCAGCGCGGTGAGGTCGGTGCCGTACGTGTCGAGCAGGGGGGTGTCGGATGCGCCCCGCCGACCGGGATCCGCCTCGTCGTCCGAGGCGGCCGCACCGCTGGCCGCCACGGTCTCGCGTGCGCCCTGCGTGAGGGCCTCGGCGGTGACGCCGGCACGCGCCAGCACTTGGCCGGCGGGCGTGTCCTGCGCGAGCACGAGCGCGAAGAAGAGGTGCTCGGGGTCGACGTAGGTCGAGCCCGACGAGCGGGCCACCTGGAAGGCGTGGAACAGCGCGCGCTGCACCGACGGCGTCACGACCGCGCCGTCGACGTCGGCAGGGCTCGAAGCGGAAGGCAGGCGCTCCTCGGTGGCGCGCACGATGGCGCGGGCATCGGCGCCGATGCGCTCGATGGCGTCCTTGGCGGGAGCCTCCGCGGCGAGCACCCTCAGCACGTGCAGTGCGTCAAGCTCGCGCTGACCGCGCTCGAGCGCGTACGTTCCAGCGCGCTGCAGCAGCTGCTGCGTGCGCGCGCCGAGGAAGCGGCTGAGGTCGATCGAGCGCTCGACGCGGGCGCGCTCGCCCGCGAGGTAGCGCGCGAGGAACTCGTCGAACGAACGCGCATCGTCGCCGGCCGAGGGGGTGAGGTCTTCGGGCATTCCATCTCTCCTGAACTTGAGTGAGGTGCTATCAAGTTTACGGACTTGAGCACAGCCGTATCAAGTTCAACGGATCCCCTCCGGTCGTATTCCCGGGTGACGGCGATCTACGGTTGAGCGATGACCTTCTCGCTCGACGCGCTCCGCCGCTGGCCCGACGTCGAGGCGCCCGACCTGGTGGCGACGGATGCCGCGGACCGGCTGATCCTCGACGAGTCGGCGCCCGCCCGCCGCGGAGCCGTCGACGGCATCGCTGTCATCGGCGACGCGTACGGCGCCCTCGCCCTCGGCGCGGCCGCGGACGGCGCCCGCGGCATC
>NZ_RRYE01000634.1 GCF_004010105.1 Microbacterium sp. CPCC 204701 | reverse complement strand
CGCCGCGCCGGCGCAGGCCGCTGTCGGGGTCGGCGAGCGAGCGCAGCAGCCCGGACTTGGCCGTGTTCCACGCGGTCGCGGCGAGCTCGCGCACGCGAGGGCTGTCGAACACCGCGTGCTTGGCGTCCTCGAACCGCCCGATGGTCGCGGGATCGTGTTGCAGGTTGTCGGCGAGGCGGTCGAGGTATCCGTCGACGGCGATCCGCGCCGGGTGCGCCGTGTCGGCCCGCACGGCGGCGACGAACTTCACGGCCTCGTTGTAGACGGTGTCGTCGACGAGCCGCTGCGCGACCGACGGCAGCCACGACGGCAGCCGCCGCGAGACAAGACCCGTGAACGCGGCGTGGTTGGCGTCGAGCCACGCTGCGATGGTGTCGAGTGCCATGTCGACGGCGCCGTGGTGCGCGCCCGACTCGACGATCCGCGCGAGCCACTCGCCGAGGGGCGGCCCCCACTCGGGGGCGATCAGGTGCTCGCGTGCGAGATCTTCGATCACGTCCTGCACGTCGTCGTCGCTCAGGGCGCCCAGCACGTTCGACGCCATGACGGACGCCTCGGCCGCGACCCGCTCGGCATGGGCGGGAGTGCGCAGCCATTCCCCGAGGCGCGCGGCGATCCGCGTGGCCTCGAGCTTGGTGCGCACGACGTCGCCGCGCAGGAACTCGGTCTCGACGAACTCTCCGAGGTTGCGGCCGATCTCGTCCTTGCGGTTCTGGATGATCGCGGTGTGCGGGATGGGGATGCCCAGCGGATGCCGGAACAGCGCCGTCACCGCGAACCAGTCCGCGAGCGCGCCGACCATTCCGCCCTCGGCCGCCGCCCGCACGTACGCGAGCCAGGGGAGCTGCTCCTGGAGGCTGAAGGCGACGACGAACACCGCGGCCATCGCCAGCAGCGCCCCGAGCGCGACGGCCTTCATGACGCGCAGGGCGCGGCGCCGCTCCTGGTCGGCCGGGCTCAGCAGAGCCGTCGGGGTTCGCGCCATGCGGTCATCCTCGCACGCGGTCGGGCGGCGGGGGCCGCGGCTCGTCGAGCTGCCCGAGCGGTGG
>NZ_RRYE01000633.1 GCF_004010105.1 Microbacterium sp. CPCC 204701 | reverse complement strand
CGCATGTCCGCGTCGAGCTGCGCGCGCTCCGCCGCGTTGGCGGCCTCCGCTGCGGCGAGCGCGTCGCGCGCCGCGACCGCCTCCGCGAGGGTCGCCTCCACGGCCCCGGTCACCTGACCGTGGACTGCGACCAGCGCGGACCGATCGGTGAAGTACCGCGCGTAGACGGCCTCGAGCTCGGGAGCGAACCCGCCGTCCGGCATGACCTGCGATCCGAGGTACGCGAAGAGCTCGGTCTCGCGGTTCTCGTCGTGAGCGCCGATCGAGGCCTGGATCTGCGCATGCACCGGATCCTCGGGGGGCACCCGCGCGATCTCGGCGTGCAGCATTTCGTGGATGCCCGGGATCTCGGCCGCCCCCAGCCCCTCGTAGGCGGCGTGCAGCAGCTCGTGCGCCAGCGTGGTGACGGCGGTGTCGGCTACGCGGGGATCGGCGGGCTGGTACACCGTGATCCCGGACAGGGAGTTGTAGCACCCCATGGGCGGAGCCTCGTCCTCACCGCTGTTGCACGCGCGCGCGATCTCGTCGAGGTCGGCGACGCGAGGACGCGCGGCGTAGA
Source organism: Microbacterium sp. CPCC 204701 (assembly GCF_004010105.1). Lineage (GTDB taxonomy): Bacteria > Actinomycetota > Actinomycetes > Actinomycetales > Microbacteriaceae > Microbacterium. The sequence continues at coordinate 493 of NZ_RRYE01000633.1, read as the reverse complement.
GCGTCGCCCTGCCCACGTCGGTGAGGAACGTCTTGTCGGCGATCGCGATGAGGTCCGCGGCCGGCTCCGGCTGGAGCAGCTGCTGTGCGCTCGTGAGCAGTCGGTCGGGTCCGGTCACCGCGACGATGCCGACGAGCGTGGCGACGATCAACCCCGCGACGACCGACACCGTGATCGCGCGCTTGCGATGGTACTCGCGGCGAAGCCGTGAGAACGGGTCGTCCGAGGTCTTCCACGAGGTGTCGGGGTTCGACGGCTCGAAGAAGGTCATCGCGGGACGGTAGCCACGGCGCGCGAACGCCCGGGTGCGGGAATCTGAACGGGGGCGGTCCGAGCACCGGGCCGCGGCGCCCGGATCACGGATGACATCCGCCAAACGCCTGGCCGGCTCGAGCTTCATGGGCGATCGCGGCCTAAGGTTGTCCCATGGCAGCGGCATCCGGTCCTGACCGTGAGAACACCCGGCCCGGCGCGGAGGATCCGCCGCACCCCG
>NZ_RRYE01000632.1 GCF_004010105.1 Microbacterium sp. CPCC 204701 | reverse complement strand
CGGAGCGGGCCTCGATGCGTCGGCGCCGGCGCGATCGAGCGCCCTCGGCGAGGGCGTCTGCGCACGCGATGCGACGGCGACCTCCGGCGGCCGCGGCCCACGACGATCGCTGAGGTCGCCGGCGGTGGGCACGAAGGCGTCCCGGTGCGGCAGGACGGCGTCGAAGGCGGGTTCCTGTGTCGCGGCCTGCACAGACGAGGGCCGGAGCGGCCGGAGGATCGTATCGTCGACGACCTCGGGCTCGGTGGGCGAAGTGATCGCGCTCTGGGTGACGCTGTCGCCTTCCGGCGCCGGGGAGCGGCGAGGCCCGACGGCGCTCCCACCGCCCGGGCCGCCCCGCCGCACCGACAGGGCGGTCGTTTCGTCGACCGGCTCGGGACGCCGTACCGACGGCTCGGTCCCGTCGTCGACCGGCTCGGACCGGCGGGCGGAGATCGCCGTCGCGTCGTCGAGCTCGTACTCGGACGCGATCGGCTGGTACGTCGCGCGACGCCGCAGAAGCGGCTCGGGCGAGCGGGAGTCGCCTGTCTCGGTCACTCTTCGCTCCGTACGAGGCGGATCTCGGCATCCCCCATCAGGAAGCGGTCGCCGGCCTCGACCTCCTCGCCCGGCGTCGCCTCGACCTCGGTGCCCATGAGCGTCGCGAACAGCACGCCGTTGGTCGAGTCGAGGTCCGTCACGTACCATCGGTCGCCGCGCAGCTGCAGGCGCGCGTGCGTCTTCGAGACGGTCCCGTCCTGGACGGAGACGAGCTGTGCCGCAGGGTACTCGGGGTCGCGCGCCGGACGGCGCCCGAGGATGACGACGTCCGAGACCAGGGCGATCGGGTCACCGGTCGGCGGCACGAGTGACCAGTCCGTGCGCTTGCGGCGGGCGATGATCGTATGGTCGAGGACCTCGTCCTCGTCGGGGATCTCGGACTTCGCGTGGAACGCCGACACCGACGAGCGGGCGGCGCGCGGGGAACCGGCATCCGGCGCGCCCGCAACGGCCGAGACGGGACCGGAGCTCTCGGGGAACGCGTCGGCGTCGTCCATCGGCGAGCGCGCCGGCAC
>NZ_RRYE01000631.1 GCF_004010105.1 Microbacterium sp. CPCC 204701 | reverse complement strand
CGCCGCGAGGTCGCGATCCGAGCCCACCGCCCGGCCGCGCTCGTCGACGGCCCGGAACGACAGCTGCAGGTGGCCGGGGACGCGCTCCATGTCGAAGTCCGCCGCCGTCACCTGCTGGCTCGCCACGCGCCGGATGCGCGCGGCGAGGGCCTCGCGCAGACTCGTCGCAGGGAGGCCGTCGCGGGCCTCGGGTCCCTGTCCGGCGAGGTCCTGCGCGAACGTCGCCGCCCAGTCCGCCGCCGGCACGACATGGCGCCTGATCGCCTTGGGAAGCGAGCGGATGAGCGCCGTGACGAGCTCGTCGCGCATCCCCGGCACCTGCCAGTCGAAGCCGTCCGGGCGCAGCTGAGCGAGGAGTGCGAGCGGCACGATCGCCGTGACCCCGTCGTCGGGCGCACCCGGCTCGAAGCGGTACGCGAGCGAGAGCACCTGATCGCCCTGGCGCCACCGCGCCGGGAAGTCGCGCGCGTCGCCGCGCGATGCCTCGTCGACCAGGTCGGCTTCGGTCATGTCGAGCAGTCGCGGCGTGCGGGACGAGGCATCCCGCCACCAGGCCTCGAAGGAGCGCGCGTCGAACACGTCGCGCGGGATGCGGGCGTCGTAGAAGCGGTACACCGCCTCGTCGCCCACGAGGATGTCGCGGCGGCGCTCGCGCTCCTCGACCTTCTCGAGGCGCCGGCGAAGTTCGAGGTTGCGGCGCTCGAACGCCGTCAGGTTCTTGCCGAGCGCAGCGGAGTCCCAGTCGCCCTCCACGAGTGCATGACGAAGGAAGAGCTCTCGCGCGAACGGGCGGTCGAAGCGGGCCAGCTGCACGCGGCGGCGGGGGATGATCTCGACGCCGAACAGAGTGACCTTCTCGTAGGCGGATGCCGCGCCCGCCGTCTTCGACCAGTGCGGCTCGCTCAGCTGGCGCTTGGCCAGGTCGCCGGCGAGCGGTTCGGCCCACGCGGGGTCGATCGCGGCGACGGTGCGGGCGAAGAGCCGGCTCGTCTCGACCAGCTCGGCCGCCATGACCGCCTGCGGCCGCTTCTTCTTCAGGCCCGACCCCGGGAAGATCGCGAACCGCGCGCCG
>NZ_RRYE01000630.1 GCF_004010105.1 Microbacterium sp. CPCC 204701 | reverse complement strand
GGGTGCACCTGCGCCACGGTGGCGACGACGTCAGTGGCGTAGGCCCCGTGCACGCCCGCGAACACCACCGGGTCGCCGGGGCGGAAGCCGTCGACATCGGCGCCCACCGCGGTCACGACGCCGGCCCCGTCGGCGCCGACGCGCCGGGGTGCGGTGATCGGGCCCGAAGCGCGGGCGCCGGAGCGGAGCTTCGCGTCGATGGGGTTCACGCCCGCCGCTTCCACCCGGATGACGACTTCACCGGGGCCGGCCACCGGGTCGGGGATCCCGGTCATGCGCAAGACCTCGGGTCCGCCGAACACGGTGTAGGCGATCGCGATGCTCATACCGGGCGCAACCCCGGCGCGCGTCGCGCGTATTCCCCGTTCACGCGGCCAAGGCTTTCTGGATGCGGGGCAGCGACACCGGCTCGGCGGTGCCGAGCGTCTGCGCGAACAGGCTGACGCGATACTCCTCGAGAAGCCACCGCGCGTGCACGAGCGCCGGGGGAGCGTCGCCGGGAGGCGGGACGACGCCGCCCGCATCGGCGTACAGCGCCGTGGCGCGCTCGAACTCGGTCATGCGCTGGCGGTCGCGGCCGGGATTGTCGGAGAGGGTTCGCACGCGGTCCAGCGCCCCGCGCAGATAGCGGGGGAGGTGCGTGAGGCGGGCGGTGCCCGTGCGCGACACGAAGCCGGGGAAGACCAGGCCGGCGAGCTGCCCCTTGACGTCGTTCAGGGCGCCGAGCAGCGTCAGCGAGTTCTGGTCGCGGATCGCACGCTCGACATCACGCGACGCGGTCAGGATTCGCGCCGTGAGCGACACGGTCTGGAACAGCTCGTCGACGACCGATGCCGAGAACGCGTCGCGCACCGCCTCGAACCCCGCGCGGGTGCGCACCACCGCGTCCGGCGCAGTGCGCGCGATGACGGCATCGGCCACCGACACGCGCGCGTCCTCGATCAGCGCCTTGGCCGACGGGTACGGGGATGCCGCGAGCGCCAGCTTCTCGGCGGAGGTCAGGTGCTCGAGCACGTACGCGGCCGGCGACGCCACCGAGAGCAGCACGAGGCGCCGCACGCCCGCCCGCGTCGCG
>NZ_RRYE01000063.1 GCF_004010105.1 Microbacterium sp. CPCC 204701 | reverse complement strand
CGGTCCCGTCCTGCGCCGCCGGCGAGCGCACCGCGGCTCCGCCTGGTGGCCCGCAGGAGCATCGGCGATCGGATCCGGAGCAGCCTCGGTCAAGCCGCAGAGGGCCGCGGCGGGGTGGTCGTGCTGCGTGGGCCCGCCGGTGTGGGCAAGACGGCGCTGCTGGAGCTGACTGCCGGTATCGCGTCCCGCGAGGGGTTCCGGGTCGCGCGGTGGGCAGCATCCTCCGTCGAAGGGCAATGGCCGTATGGCCCGGTCCTGGGCGCACTGGCCGGCTTGTGCCGAGCGCACCCGGCGCTCCTCGACGGGCTGCCCGACCCGCTCCGGGCCGAGATCGAGCGTGCACTGCTGGCTGCGGATCTCCCCTGGACCGGCGAGGCAGCGCACCCGCGCCTGTTCGTCGCGACCGGCGAGCTCGTCCGGATCGCCTCGGAAGGCACGGGACTCGTCGTCATCATCGACGACATCCACGAAGCCGACGATGCCTCGCTGCGGCTGCTGCACTATCTCGGCCGCTGCGCGCGCGAGAACGCCACACTCGTCGTGCTCGCCGGTCGCCCGCTGCGCGGTCGCCCGGCGGAGATCGTCGAGAGCATGGTCAGCGGCGACGAGCGAGCCCTGATCGACGTGACCCCGCTCCCCGTCGCGGCTGTCGAGCAGATGCTCGCGGACTCCTTCCCTGCCCTCTCGCCGGGCACCGTCAGCGCCGTCGCCGCTGCGAGCGGCGGCATCCCCTTCACGGCACTGGAGCTGGCTCGCCGCGAGAGCGCGGAGGGGCCCGGCGGATTGGTCCCGCCTCTCCCGGCGGACACGCTGAGGACCGTGCGCCGAGTGGCGATGCTCGCCAACGCGTTCAGCACGGACGAGTTTTTGGCGATGTCGGATGCCGGCACCGACGTCGGCCATTCGCAGCTCGGCCAGGCGATCGCCGCCATGATCGTCGAACCGGCTGAGGTCGGATACCGCTTCCGTCATCCGATGGTCCGCGACGCGATCGTGCAGGGGATCCCGTCACACGACCTGGCCGCCGAGCGCTACGAGGTCGCGACCCGGCTCGGTCGCTCGCAAGCCTCTCCCGCGCGAGTCGCACAGCTCTTCGTCGACGCCTCCCAGCCATCGCACGCGGTGCCCTTCGTACTCCGCGCCGTGGAGACGGCGGGTGCCCTCGGCGCCTACCACGACGCTCTGAGCCTCGTCGACCAGGTCATCGACCATGCCGGTCCGCCCGAGCGGGCGCGTCTGCTCGCCCGCCGCGCGGATCTGCTCCTGGCGATGGGATCGCCGGACGCCGTCGATGCCTATCGTGCCGCGGTCGCCGTCGCCACCGGCACCGAGCGCCGGCTGCTGCGGGCCCGGCTCAGCCGGGTGCTCGCGTTGGCCGGAGACCTCGACACAGCCCGCGCGGCCCTGGCTGGGCTCGAGCCGGAGGGAGATGCCGCCGACGCCGCCATCCTCCTAGCGCAGGGCACTGTGGCGTACTTCGCCGGCGACGTCGACTCGGCCTTGCGTATCGCCGGCCAGGCGCGGGATCGCGTGGACCTGGGCGACGCCGGCTGGCAGACGCTCGACCTGGTGACGCTCCAGGGGCTCATCGCACACCAGCGCGGCGAGTGGTTCGACCGGTTCCAGCTGGAGCTGCGCCGCACGGCGGGCCGCCAGTCGCTGGCCACGAGCGTCTTCGACGCTCACCTGTGCGTGGCCGAGTTCGTCCTCTACGGACAGGTTCCGTACGACGAGCTCATCGCCGACGCCGAGAGGCTTCGCGATGTCGCCCAGCGGGCGGGAGCACTGCGGGGCGTCGCGTTCGCCACCGCGCTCATCGGCGAGGCCGCGCTCCTCAAGGGCGATCTGGCGCAGGCGGAGCGCGACCTCGCGGAGGCCATCCAGCTTCATCGGGAGATCGGCGCGACCGCCGGGGAGGCGTCGTGCATGCAGCGCCTCGCCGAGGTACACCTCGCTCGCGGCGATCGTGACGCGGCGTACCGCCTCCTGCAGCGCGCCCTGCCGGTGGCGCGCTGGTCGGTGCTGAGCCGGCACCTGGTGCAGCGGGTGTACGGGACGATGGTCGCCGCGGCGCCGACCCCGGCCGACGCGTGTGCCGTCGTCGACCGCGCTCTGGCGACGATCGCGGAGACCGATCGGTGCGCCGTGTGCGACGTCATGCTCGCCGTCCCCGCCGCGATCGCCTGCGCCGACAACGGCGACGTCGCCGCAGCCCGACGACATCTGGCGGTGGCGGAGCACTCGGCGGAGTTGTTCGACCGCGTCGCGTGGCACGCCGCGCTCGCCGAGGCGCGTGCTCACATCGCCCTCGCCGAGGGCGACAGCGCGACGGCGGAGCGAGAAGTCGCCACCGCCGTGGATCTCTTCTCGCTCGCGGGTCACGAACACGATGCCGAGCGCTGCCGGCGCGGCATCGCCGTGGCGCCCTGACGGGTCAGACTGGCCACGACGTCCTGGGCGTTCCACCGGGCGCCGTCGATATACGTCGAGTCCCTTCGGTGCTGGAACGGCTGGCCGACCACGTGGAGCCCCGGTGCCCTGGTCGTCCCTCTCCACTGCTCGATGTATCCGTGCGCGTCGACGACCGGAACCCGCAGCCAGTCGTAGTCCGGTCGCAGTCCCGTCGCGAACAGGACCGAGGTGATCCCGTGACGGCCAAGGCTCAGCTGCGCCGGCCCCGGCTCGGCGATGAACCCGTCCGGCCGCGACTGATCGGACTGCACGGTGAGCTCCCGCAGGTCGAGCAGAAGCGGGTCCGCGGCGACGTGCGCGTCCGCGGCATCGAGGATCCGGGTCATCACCGCGTCGGCCGCGGCGGTGCGTTCCGGGAGGTGGTCGTCGAAATACGCGACGTCGCCGTCGATCCGCCGCATCCTCCCCACCAGGCGAGCGCCGCGCCGGCGGAGCGCCAGGAGGTCGACAGCCGAGCGCGCGACGCCGATCAGCTGCAGCGAGGGTTCCCGGCGCGAACGGCCGGGAGCCCGGTCGCCGATCGTGCGGAACAGCGCGCCCAGTCGGTCGAGCCACCAGAAGATGTCCATGCCCCGGTAGGTCCGCGGAAGGCGCGAGTGGCTTCCGACGGCGATGACCACGCGACGCCCGTCCTGCAGCATCTCGTCCGCAAGCTGCACGCCGGTCGCGGACGCGACGACGACGAGGACCCCGCCGGCGGGGAGTGACCGCTTCCACTTCCGTCGTGACGATCGGCGCCGAGAAGATGCCGCATACCGCTGCAGCCACGCGGCGACGTCGCGTGCGGTCATGTACCCATCGAGGTCCGGACCGTCATAGCTCCAGCCTGGAAGCCGCGTGAGCCAGTTCGGCGTGAGCAGCCGCAGCGAGTCCCATCGCTCCTCGCGCCAGCGGTGCGCTGCGCCGCCGCGGTCGAGAACGACGTGGTCGCGCCCGCGCGCGGAGAGGAGCGCGCTGACGGCGAGCCCGGATTGGCCGGCCCCGACGATCACGGTGTCAACGGTGGAAGGCATGCGATCAGGGTCGGATGACGGCCTTCCCACGAGCTTCCCCGGAGGGCGGACGCCGCCTCCGACATACCCGGCGCGGGAAGGGCGAGGGAAGAAGGCCACGAGAGCCTCTCTGCGACAGCGGACGACCGTTCGCAGCCGAAGGAGACATCATGCACCACCCACTCACCATCGAGGCGATGGTCGTCGACCAGATCATCCGCGGACAGCACGCCGACCTGCGGCGGCACGGGGACCCGCGCTGGGACGGAAACCCCCTGGGGCCGCCTGCCCGCACGACGCTCCTCTCCCGCATCGCCGGACGACTGCGTCGCCGAGGGATGTTGCGGCCACCGCCGGGCGCAGCGCCGATCCGAGCAGAGGCATGATCCGGCGCCGGGGGCGACGAGGACCCGTCCTCGTCGCCCCCGCCGCGTTGTCAGCTCGCGACGAACCGCTCCGCGGTATCGAGCAGTTCGGCGAACGCCGGCTCGCCGGCCCGCAGGATGTGGTTGCGGCTGTCGGATGGGACGGGCTTGCTCACGCGCGCAGAGACAGCGCCCGCACGACATCCGAGGCGATGTAGGCGTGACCCCGCCTGTTGGGATGGATCAGGTCCGAGCTGAACAGCGAACGATCCAGCGCGGGGTGCGATTCGAAGTCCACGTGCACGGCGTCGTGCCGGGCGGCGAGGCGTTCCGTCACGGCGTTGAGCTCGCGTATCCGCCGCCCCAACCGGTCGCGCGCCTCGTCCGGCAGATCCGCCACCCTGGAGAGATCGAAGAGGCCGAACGTGACGGCGAGCGCGCCGCCCGACGTGACCCGGTCGAGGATGCGATCGATCTCCTCCATCACCCGGGCCGGCTCGAACGACCGTTGGAGGATGTCGTTGGCCCCCGCCGTGACGACGACCAGGTCGGGATCGAAACTCACGGCCTGGGGCACCTGGTACTCGAGGATCTCACCCGCCCGGCGTCCTCGCCGGCCGAAATTCAGCGAGTCGACCGGCCCGACGGCCGATTCCAGCGCTCCCACGAGGCGCTCAGCCCACGACTGGTCGCGGTAGCCCGGCGCCGGGTCGCCCAGGCCCTCGGCGATCGAGTCCCCCAGCACGACCACACGACGCCACGGGGCACGTCGCAGCAGGATGGCGAGGCGATCGTCCGGGAGGCAGAACGGGTCGAGCCGTTCGCGGTGCACGTCGTCGGCGTCGTGCGGTCCGGTGGTGTGCGGGGCGAGCGCGGTGCGCATGTCGGGTCTCCTTCCGACTGGGCTGCAGGTCACCGACGATGCTCGTGCCCGATCCTTCCCTGGACCTTCCCCGAGCTCAGCAGGACGGCGACCACGCGAGTCGTGCCGGCGCCCGGCTCGCGAGCGGCGGACAGGATCAGCTTCGTCTCGTCTTGCGGATGCCGCGCCGCTGCGACTCGTCGGCCACCGGCCGCAGCCAGTACGTGAACGAGCCGCGGTAGCCGTAGATCTCGCCGAGGAGCGGCGTCGTCATCCGGACGTCGACATGCTGGCTGGCCTGGTCGCTGGCCGACGCGCGCTCTTCGATGACGAGCGTCACGAGCCGTGGAAGCGGCATCCGGACACCGCCGACGCGGAGGGCGACTCTGCGCGACTGCATGCGCATGAGTCCCTCGGAGACCACCAGGTCGAGTTCGACCTCGACTCGGCCGCGCGAGCCCACCCGATCGATGAGCCGGCCTCGGACGACGCGCATGGTGTCGAACATTCGCCGGGTCGCGGTCGGGAAGGCGAACGCCCGCACCCCGTGGAGGACGCCGCCCGGCCCAGGCGTGTTGCGAATGGTGAATTGCACGTCTTCACCGTGCTCCGCGAATGCGACGTTCCCGCGGCCGAGCATCGCGAACAGCGGCCTGAGCAGTGGCGCACGCAGCCCTGCGTCCTCGTAGACCCCTTCGCCGACGCCCTCGAACCCTTCCGGGATCGGACCGAAGTACCGGCGGAGCCGAGGGTCGAGGCCGGAGAAGCGTGCACCGAGGACTCGTTCGTACACCGACTGCCCCTCCAGGCCCCGATTCTCGGCATCCGCTCGCTTTCTGAACATGTTCAGAAGTGTAGTACCGTCGAGGCATGAGCGAAGGTCGACGGCCGGTTGCGGTGATCGCGGGCGCCAGCGGGTTCATCGGGAGGGCGGTCGTCGGGGCGTTCGCCGCGGACGGGTACGAGCTGCGTCTCGTCGGTCGTGGCGAACCCATTCGCTGGCATGACTCCGACGCCCTCCGGCGTGCCGTGGACGGCGCCGACATCGTGCTCAACTTCGCCGGCAAGTCGGTGAACTGTCGCTACGACGACCGCAATCGAGACGAGATCCTCGACTCGCGCGTCCGCACGACGCGGGCGCTTCGGGACGCGATCGCGGCTGCCGACGACCCGCCCCGGGCATGGCTGAACTCGTCGACGGCGACGATCTACCGGCACTCGATGGATCGCGCCAACACCGAGTCGAGCGGCGAGATCGGCACCGGGTTCTCGGTGGATGTCGCGCGCGCGTGGGAGAGGGAGTTCTTCGCCGGGTCGCTCCCCCACACCCGGCGTGCGGCGCTGCGCACGGCCATCGTCATCGGCGACGGGCCTGCCGCGAGGATGCTGCTCGGCATCGCACGGTGGGGCCTCGGCGGCACGCAGTTCGACGGCTGGTGTCCGCCGCATCGCCGCTACCGAGGGATCGGAACGCACCCGACCGGATCGGATCACGCGCCCTGGTACCGCACGCACGGTCGCCAGAAGTTCAGCTGGGTGCACATCGACGACGTCGTGGCCGCGATCCGGTTCATCCGCGACGACGACCGACTGACCGGCCCGGTCAACATCGTGGCGCCTGGCGTCTCAGACAACCAGACCCTGATGCGCACGCTCCGACGCATCGTCGGCACACGCGTCGGCATGCCGACGATGCGATGGATGCTGGAGATCGGCATGTGGGCGCTGCGCACCGAGTCCGAGCTCATCCTCAAGAGCCGCTGGGTGTCTCCCGAAGTCCTGACGAACGCGGGGTTCACGTTTGCGCATACCGACCTCGGAACCGCGCTGACCGAGGTGTGGGACGACGTCAGCGGCGGCCGCCGGCCTCGGCGTCCCTGAGGGTGAGCGGCGAATTCCTCGGCCGCGACGAGCTGCTCTCTGAGACGGTCGCGGCGTTCGAGCGCTTCCTCCTTGATGGCGTCCAGGCGCTGAAGGTTAGAGTTCCTGTGTCGATGTGTCACGCACGATTCGGTGCGACCCTCCGACTTCTCCCGCTTCCCTGACTCTGACCTTGGCGCGATGGTGCGCCCTTCCCCGCGAGCCTGTCGCACGCCGACCCGAAGGAGCGCCATGACCGCCGTCGTACCGACGCGAGACCCTGCCAGCCGCTACCGGATCGAACCGACCGTGCTGCAGGCGCTCCGCAGCCCTCGCATCCTCACCCGCGAGGTGCTCGCGGGACTCGTCGTCGCGATCGCTCTCATCCCCGAGGCGATCGCCTTCTCGATCATCGCAGGAGTCGACCCGCGCCTCGGCCTGTTCTCCTCCTTCGTGATGGCCGTCGCCATCGCCTTCCTCGGCGGCCGCCCTGCGATGATCACAGCGGCGACCGGCGCCATCGCGCTCGTCATCGCCCCCGTAGCCCGCGAGTACGGGATGGACTACTTCATCGCGACAGTCCTCTTGGGTGGCGTCATCCAGGTCGTGCTGGCAGTGCTCGGTGTGGCGAAGCTGATGCGGTTCATTCCACGCAGCGTGATGGTCGGGTTCGTCAACGCCCTGGCGATCCTGATCTTCATCTCGCAGTTCCCGCAGCTCATCGACGTGCCGTGGTTGGTCTATCCCCTGGTGGTCGTCGGGCTGCTGATCATGTACCTGATGCCGCTCGTCACCCGGGTGGTCCCCGCCCCGCTGGTCGCCATCACCCTGCTCACCGCCGCCGCCGTGGTGTTCGGACTGAACGTCCCCACCGTCGGCGACCAGGGCGACCTTCCCGAGAGCCTGCCGGAACTGTTCATTCCCAATGTCCCGCTCACGTGGGAGACGCTCGGCATCATCTTCCCCTTCGCCTCTGCAATGGCCGTGGTCGGGCTCCTCGAGTCGCTTATGACGGCGAAGCTCGTCGACGACATCACCGACACCCACTCGCGCAAGACCCGCGAGGCGCTGGGCCAAGGTGTCGCGAACGTGCTCTCTGGCGCATTCGGCGGCATGGGAGGCTGCGCGATGATCGGGCAGACGATGATCAACGTCAAGGCGTCCGGCGCCCGCACGCGGATCTCGACGTTCCTCGCCGGGATCTTCCTCCTCATCCTCGTCCTCGTCCTCGGTGACATCGTGGCCGTGATCCCCATGGCGGCCCTCGTCGCCGTGATGATCGTCGTCTCGGTCGCCACGTTCGACTGGCACAGCATCCGCCTCTCCACGCTCAAGCGGATGCCGAAGAGCGAAACCCTCGTCATGGTCGTCACCGTCGCGATCACCGTCTGGACTCACAACCTCGCCATCGGCGTCGGCGTCGGCGTCGTCGCCGCCATGGTCCTCTTCGCCCGTCGCGTCGCTCACTTCGTGAGCGTCTCTCGACACGTCGACGAATCGCAGCAGACCGCCCGATACACGGTCGACGGCGAGCTCTTCTTCGCGTCGAGCAACGACCTCACCACGCTGTTCGAGTACAGCCATGACCCCGAGCAGATCGTCATCGACATGTCGCGCTCACACGTCTGGGACGCCTCGACGGTCGCGGCGCTGGACGCGATCCAGACCAAGTACGAGCACCTCGGCAAGACCGTCACCTTCGAGGGCATGAACGACGCCACCACGAAGTTCCACGGCCGCCTCAGCGGCGGACTCGGCAACGGCCACTGAGGGCAGCCTCCGGACGCTCGACGCGTGGAAGCGCGCGAGTCCTGACAGCGGGCGGCGGCGGCAAGTCCGGTCGTTCCTTCTCGCCGTGCAGGCCCCAGCGCGCACGCGCCGAGGGGAGCACACTGATCACATGAACGGAATGGATGCCGTCCCCGCGAAGGTGGCGCATGTACCGGGCGTCGTCGGCCTGCTGCGCGGTGGCTGGGGTCTGGCGGCCGTCGGGGCGCTCGGCGGCCTGACCTGGGCCGCGGCCCTGCGCGCCTACATGGTGGAACTCGCCGGACCGTCGTCCGCATTCAGCTGGTGGGGCACGTTCGGCGCGATCCTCCTCCCCGGCGCCCTCTCGGGCGCCCTCCTCGCCGTCGCATGGCGGCGCGGCCTCGACGGCCGCCCGTCCGCATGGTTCGCGCTCGCACCCACCCCGCTCGCGATCGCCCCGCTGCTGGAACCGGGAGCCCTCATCGCACTCCTGACGACGGGGCTCGGTGGCGGCGCGGTCGGCGTGGTGGTCATCGGTCTGCTCGGCGGAGTCGCGGCCGGGCAGCGCGGACCGGTGTGGCTGAGGATCGTCCTCGGCGCGCTGTGGGTCGCATTGATCGTCGGAATCGCGCTGACACCGGCCCTGATCGCGCGGCACCCACCAAGCACACCGCGCGGAGCATGGCTGCTGATTCTCGCCGTCGGCCTGGTGATGGTGCTCTCGCTCGCGTGCATCGCGCCGTTCCTGCGGCGTCTGGACCTCTCCGGTTCCACCGCAAGAGGCTGAGTTCGCGATCCATCGCGAGCACCGGCAGTGCGTGAGCACGGGTTCCCGGCCGGTCGGAGGCCGAGGATGCGTGATGCCCCTGGAGGGACTCGAACCCCCAACCCTCTCCTTAGGACGGAGCTGCTCTTCCATTGAGCTACAGAGGCAGGCGGCATCCAGTCTAGAACGCACTCCGCGCGACCACTGCGCGCACCCGGGTCAACCCCCTCGACGAACATCGCCATTGCGGTGACCATGGAGCGGAATCCAGCACCGGAGGACGCCATGACCGACAGCCCGCACACCGTCGTCACTCGGTCCAACCGCGGCCAGTGGGAGAACCACGTCGAAGGAAGGCCCGACCTGTCCCGCAGCTTCGCGAGCCGCGAGGAGGCGATCGACGCCGGCCGCTCCACCGCCGACGGACTGGGCGCACGACACGTCGTGGAGGACGCGGCGCCCACCGGAACCATCATCGATCCGCAGACGAAGGAGCGACCATGAGCGACACCGGCGCAGAGTCGATCGGCGGCAAGCCGAGTCAGGCCGAGGGAGAAGACCCCGACCGGATGCCGGAGCAGCCGGAGCAGACAGCCACCGGTCACCCGTCCCAGGCCGAAGGGGAAGACCCCGACAAGGACGAGGACTCCCCGAGCTCCGGCGGCTGACTGCCCCAGCCTCGGGGCCACGGCAGACCGCGGCGCCGACATCCGTCACCCGGCGCGGGCCGCGCACTCGGCGCACAGTCCCACCAGCGTGCTCTGCTCGGGCTCGAGCCGGAAGCCGGCGGCCTCGCGCAGTCGCGCGGCCGTGCCCGCGAGTGCGTCGGCGGGAAGCACTGCGACGGTCCCGCATTCCCGGCAGTGACCGTGGAGATGCTCCCCACCTTCGGGAGCCGCCGCAAGGTGGTACCGCGTCGCGCCGCCTGCGGTGTGACGGTGTGAGACGACGCCCGCGGCCGAGAGCATGTCCAGCGTGCGATAGACCGTCGCACGATGGACATCGGCTCTTTCCAGCAGCAGCGACACCTCGTCGGCCGTGAGATGGTCGGATCGCCCGGCGAGCGCCTCGAGAACCGCGCGGCGCGGTGCCGTCACCCGCTCACCTCGTTGGCGCAGCCGCTCGACGGCCGCGCGCACGGCGTCATCGGCCGCACGCGAGTGGAGCCGCTCGTGATCGTGCCGACCGACCGAAGCGCTCATCCTCTCATCGTGGCACTCGGCGACACCGACGGCCGAGAATCTCCACCGCGCCGCCCCTACATGCGATACCGTCGCACATACCGTGCGGGGCCGAATCGGGGGGACTGCCGTGACGATCGACGAGGTCGCTTCGCGCAAGGCCGTCACTCTCGCCGACGCCGCCCGGCGCTCACGCATGCGCGCCACGCTGTGGACGCTCGGGTTGGCCGCCGCCGCCATCGGCTCGGCGATGGTCGCCGTGGGCATCGGCCCCGTTGGGATCGCCCCCGAGATCATCCTGCGGATCGTCGGCCACCACGTCATCGGCTTTCCCGAGCAGCCGACCTGGACGGCCGCCGAAGAGGCGATCGTGTGGAACGTGCGAGTCCCGCGCGTGCTGCTCGGACTCGTCGTCGGCGCTGGACTGGCTCTGTGCGGGGCCGTGCTGCAGGCGATGGTGCGCAATATGCTCGCCGATCCGTATGTGCTGGGCATCTCGGGCGGCGCGTCGACGGGCGCGGCCGGGGCGATCCTGTTCGGCGTCGGCGCGGTCGTGGGAGAGTACGCCTTGCCGGTGAGCGCCTTCGTCGGCGCCCTCGCCGCCGCGCTGCTCGTCTTCGCGATCGCCCGTGCCGGTGGCATGGTGTCATCGCTGCGACTGCTGCTGTCGGGAATCGCCGTCGGCTACGCCCTCTCGGCGGCGACGAGCCTGCTGATCTTCGCGTCGGATTCGGCCGAAGGATCGCGGTCGGTGACGTTCTGGCTCCTCGGCTCGCTCGCCCTGGCACGCTGGGACGCGGTCCTGTCGATCGTGCTCGTCGTCGTAGCCGTGACGTTCGCGGCACTGGTGTGGAGCGGCCGCCGCCTCGACGCCCTCGCCGCGGGCGACGAGACGGCGCACACGCTCGGCGTCTCGCCGAACCGTACGCGCGTCGGACTGCTCGTCGTCGTCTCGCTGTGCACCGGCGCGGTGGTCGCCGCGGCCGGCGCCATCGGGTTCGTCGGACTCGTCATCCCCCACCTGGCACGCCGCCTCGTCGGGTCGGTGCACGCGCGCATGCTGCCCGTGACAGCGCTTCTCGGCGCGCTGTTCCTGGTATGGGCCGACGCGCTCGCCCGTACCGTGATGGCTCCGCGCGAGTTGCCGATCGGCATCCTCACGGCGCTCGTCGGTGCGCCGTTCCTACTCGTCCTCGTCCGCCGCATGTACGCGCGCCGCCACTGATCCATCGAGGAGAACCGTGAGCCGAACCCGACGCGCACTCGCCGCCG
>NZ_RRYE01000629.1 GCF_004010105.1 Microbacterium sp. CPCC 204701 | reverse complement strand
CGGGCCACGAGTCGTGGCATCCGAATCCCGATTTCTATTACCGCATCGGCGGCGGGCCGCTGCTCGACATGGGGCCGTACTACGTCACGTCGCTCGTGCAGCTGCTCGGACCCGTGCGGGCGGTCTCGGGCGCCGCGTCGCGGTCGCGCGACGAGCGAGTGATCCAGTCGGGGCCTCGCGCCGGAGAGGCCGTCGGCGTCGAGATCGACACGCATCTCACCGGCATCCTGCACCACGCCTCCGGTGCGATCTCGACCGTGACGATGAGCTTCGACGGCGTCGCCTCGACCGCAGCGCCGATCGAGGTGCACGGCGTGGAGGGCTCGCTCATCGTGCCCGACCCTAACCTCTTCGCAGGCGACGTCCGGCTGCACCGCCGTGGGGGGACGTGGGAGGCGCTCGAGCCGTCCGCCGGGTACGTCGGCGCCGGCCGCGGCGTGGGGCTCGTGGACTTCGTCGCGGGTGCGGGCCGCGCGAGCGGTGAGATGGCGCTGCACGTGCTCGAGATCATGACGCGACTGCAGCAGTCCGCAGTGTCGGGCGTGCAGGAGTCTCTCACCACCACCGTCGCCCGGCCTTCCCTCGTCCCGCTCACACCCGAGTCGGAGTGGCGCGCGAGCTGAGGGGCGTCCGCACGCGGGGTGGCCGACTCAGGTGTCACAACACGCGGCGTCGATCCAGGCACCCCGCGTGTTGCGCCACGTGAACGTGGGACCGGCGGTGCGGTGGCCGACTCAGGCGTCAGAGCACGCGGTCAGGGGGCGGGGTCGCGCAGCAGATCGGCGAACGCCGCCTCGGCGGCGCCGATGAGCAGGCGGTCCTCGGCGAGGGAGGCGACGCGGATCTCGAGGTCGTCGCCGTTCGCGGCCATCGACTGGGCGCGCACGAGCGCCGTGAGCCCGTCGAGGTCGGAGTCGGCGATCGTCGCCAGGAACCCGCCCAGCACGACGACCGAAGGGTTGAGCACGTTCACGGCGTTCGCGAGCGCGGTCGAGAGGATGCGGCGCTGCCGTGCGACCTCGTCCGCCGCGGCCTCGCCCGCGGCGGCCAGCGCGGCGGCGAGCGTGGGCTCGTCGGC
>NZ_RRYE01000628.1 GCF_004010105.1 Microbacterium sp. CPCC 204701 | reverse complement strand
CGGGCTGGTCGCGGGCGCCGCGATCCTGCTCTCGGGCGAGCCGGGCGTCGGCAAGTCGACCCTGCTGCTCGAGGTCGCGGCGCAGGCCGCTCGCGCCGGGCGGCGGGTGCTCTACGCGAGCGCCGAGGAGTCCACGGCTCAGGTGCGCCTCCGCGCGGAGCGCACCGGTGCTCTGCACGACGAGCTGTATCTGGCGAGCGAGACCGACCTCGCCACGATCCTGGGGCACGTCGACGAGGTCTCGCCCGACCTGCTCATCGTCGACTCGGTGCAGACGGTGTCGTCGGCCATGTCCGAAGGGATGGCGGGGCATCCGTCTCAGGTGCGCGAGGTGGCGGCGACGCTCATCCGCGTCGCGAAGGACCGCGGGCTCCCCACCATCATCGTGGGCCACGTCACGAAGGACGGGTCGATCGCCGGGCCGCGCATCCTCGAGCACCTGGTCGACGTGGTGTGCCAGTTCGAGGGCGACCGGCAGACGTCGCTGCGGTTCGTGCGCGCACTCAAGAACCGCTTCGGCCCGACCGACGAGGTCGGATGCTTCGACATGACCGGCGCCGGCATCGCCGAGGTCCCCGACCCCAGCGCACTGTTCCTCGGGCACGGCAGCAGCGAGCCCGGCACGTGCGTCTCGATCGCGCTCGAGGGCCGGCGAGCCATGCCGGTGGAGGTGCAGGCGCTCACGATCGACACGAAGGCGCCGAACCCCCGGCGGATCGTCAACGGCGTCGATGCCGCCCGGGTCGCCACGGTGCTCGCGGTGCTCGAGAAGCGCGCGGGCGTCACGACGTCAGACAAGGACGTCTACGTCTCGACCGTCGGCGGCGTGCGGTTCACCGAACCGGCCGCAGACCTCGCCATCGCTCTCGCGGTCGCGGGGGCCGTCAGGGGCTGGTCCATCCCGCGACACATCGCTGCGGTCGGCGAGCTCAGCCTCGCCGGCGAGGTGCGCCCCGTCACCCAGGCCGCGCAGCGCCGCACCGAGGCGGCCAGGCTCGGGTACCGCGACCTCATCGACGATCGCTCCGGACGCCTGCGCGGCGCCCTCGCCGACGTGCAGGCCCGGGCGAAGGGCGCCCCCGGCG
>NZ_RRYE01000627.1 GCF_004010105.1 Microbacterium sp. CPCC 204701 | reverse complement strand
CGGCGCCTGGCGCGCGCCGGAGGCGACCCGCACGACGCTGCTGCAGGATGCGGCGACCGGCGTCCCCGTCGCGCGCGTGGGCGATGCGCCCGATGCGGCAGCCGCCGTCGACTACGCCCGCACGGTCGGGCAGGCCTCGCTCGGCGAATTGCCGTTCCACCGCCGCGCGCTCATCTTGAAGGCGCTCGCGCAGGCGCTGACCGCCGCGAAGGACGATCTGTACGCGATCAGCGCGCAGACCGGCGCCACCCCTCGCGACAGCATGGTCGACGTCGACGGCGGCATCGGCGTGCTCTTCACGTACGGCTCGAAGGGCCGCCGTGAGCTGCCGAACACGACGACACTCGTGGACGGGGCGCCCGAGAATCTGTCGCGCGACGGCGGCTTCGGCGGTCAGCACGTGTGGACGCGTCTCCCGGGCGTCGCCTTCCAGGTGAACGCGTTCAACTTCCCCGTGTGGGGCATGCTCGAGAAGTTCGCCCCGGCGTTTCTCGCCGGCGTGCCGTCGATCGTCAAGCCCGCAACGCCGACCGCGTACCTGACCGCGGCGGCCGTCCGCGTGATGGTCGACTCGGGCCTGCTCCCCGACGGTTCGCTGCAGCTGGTGGTGGGGTCGGCGCATGGCTTCCTCGACCTGCTCGACGCGCGCGACGCCGTGGGGTTCACCGGCTCAGCATCGACCGGGCGCATGCTGCGCCGCGACGACGCCGTGGTGGTGCGCGGGGTCAGCCTCACGACAGAGGCCGACTCGGTCAACGCCGCGATCCTCGGCCCCGACGCGACCGTCGGCACGCCGGAGTTCGATGCATTCGTGGCCTCGGTCGTCACCGAGGTCACGGCCAAAGCCGGGCAGAAGTGCACCGCGATCCGGCGCGCCATCGTGCCCGAGGCATCCGTCGACGACGTCATCGAGGCGGTGCGCGCGCGGCTCGCGGCGAAGGTCGTGCTCGGCGACCCGCACGCCGAGGGTGTCACGATGGGTCCGCTCGCGAGCCTCGCGCAGCGCGACGAGACGATCGCGCGCGTGCGCGACCTCGTGGCGGGCGGCGGCGAGATCGTGATCGGCTCGCTCGACGAACCCGAGGTGGCG
>NZ_RRYE01000626.1 GCF_004010105.1 Microbacterium sp. CPCC 204701 | reverse complement strand
CGCGGCGGGCACGTGACGCTGTCGCACCCGGCGATGCGGGCGGTCACCGCCAGACTGTGGGCGCGCGACGTCATCCCCGACTACCGCGATCCCGGCGGCCTGCGCATCGGCCTCTCGCCGCTGTCGACCTCGTTCGCCGAGACGCTCGCCGGCCTGCACGCCGTCGAGGCGGCAGTGCGCGCCGAGTCCCGCTGACCTTCCGGCTGCTGCGAGAACACCAGTCCGTCGCGCGACACGCCGCGCCGCAGCATCCGTCGCCAGACTGTCGCCGTCACCGACTGTTCTTTTCGCACGGGCGCCGAGGCCGGGGGGAGCGCCGGCTCTGACCTACACTGGCGCGATGAGCAACGAGGCTCCCGCGGCACCCGAAGCCACCGGCATCCCGTCATCCCGTCTCAGCCGAGGCACGATCGCGCGCTACGCGACCGGCTCGTTCGGCACGGGCGGCTTCGCGACGCTGCCGGGGCTCGTCCTGACCTACTACCTCACCGACTCGCTGGGCGTCGCCGCGCTCGCGGCCGGGGCGGTCATCACGATCGCGAAGGTGTGGGATGTCGCCATCGACCCCGTGATCGGCGCCCTGACCGACCGGGACCTCGCCCGCCACGGCACGCGGCGACGGCTCATGCTGATCGGGGCATGCGCGCTGCCGGTGCTGTTCGCGCTGACGTTCGCGGTGCCGCCGGCGCTCGGTCCTGTGGTCGGAGCGCTCTGGGTGCTCATGGCCTTCACGCTGACGGCGACGGCTTTCAGCCTCTTCCAGGTGCCGTACATCGCGCTGCCCGCCGAGCTCACGCCGCGGTACGACGAGCGCACGCGGCTGCTGACGTGGCGGGTGGTCGTGCTGACCCTTGCGATCCTGCTGTTCGGCGCGGGCGGCCCGGCGCTGCGCCGCGTCGCCGACGACCCGGTGATGGGCTATCTCGTCATGGGCATCGTGGCCGGCGTCACGATCGGCCTCGGCATGCTCGTCGCCACCACCGTCGCGAAGCGAGCCGCTTCCGCGAGCGCAGCCGCCGTGCCGCGCGGGGCCCGGGCCGGCGTCCGCGAGCACTACGCCGCCGGGGTGCGGGCACTGCGGCGCAGCGGG
>NZ_RRYE01000625.1 GCF_004010105.1 Microbacterium sp. CPCC 204701 | reverse complement strand
CGGCCCGCGGACGCCGCCGCCGGATTCGCTCGCATGGCACCGGCCTACGGCCGCGGCGAGGTCGTCCCCCTGCGCAGCGATCCGGCCGGCGAGCAGGTCGAGTTCGTGATGTTCAAGAACGGACCGAGCCTCCAGATGAACCTCGACGCCCTCGACGGATCACCGGAGCGGCTGCTCATGGCGATCGACGAGGGAACGCCGGACGTCTCCTGGCTGTACGACGTCGATCTGGACGCCATCGATCGCGTCGACGTCGTCGCGGGGGAGAAGGCCTGCCAGCTGGCGCTGCGACTCGAGCACGCCGGCATTCCGATCGACCTGGTCGAGCCCGACATGGAGAAGGCCGTCGCCCATATGCGGGGCCTTCCGCCGACGGCGTCGGGCCGCCAGACTTGGTTCGTCAACTACGAGCTCATGTTCATCGGCCGGCGGCTGCTCGGGCAGGCCGACCAGGAGGTGGCGCGCCGCGCGGCACGTCGAGACACCGCGGATCGAGGATCCCGATGAACGAGACCCTGCGTATCGTGCAGCTCTATGCCGACGAGCTGGGCATCACCGGCGACCGCGGCAACGTCCTCGCGCTGCTGGCGCGCTGGGAGCGCGCCGGGAGCAATGCCGAGCACGTCCTGATCGGGCGGGGCGACGAGATCCCCGCCGACGCGGATGTCGTCGTGATGGGCAACGGCCCCCTGTCGGCCATGCGCCTGGTGATGCCCGACCTGCGTGAGAAGGCCGCCCACCTCGAGGGGCTCGTGGCCCAGGGCACGCCCCTGCTCGCCGTCGGCGGCGGGGCAGAGCTGCTCGGCGAGAGCGTCGAGACACTGGACGGCGAGACGCTGACGGGCGTAGGCGTCTTCCCCTTCCGGGTGCGTCGCGTGCGTGACCGTCGCGTCGGCTACGTCGTCGCGGATGCCGAGCACGGCCATCTGGTGGGGTTCGAAGATCACGCGTCGGAATGGACGCTCGGCGATGGCGCGGTCGCGTACGGCGCCGTGACGGGGGGCAAGGGCTCGTTCGCCCGCACCCGGGGCCGTGGCGAGGGCGTGCGCCGCGGACACGCGTACGCCACGAACGTGCAGGGCCCGGTGCTGCCGC
>NZ_RRYE01000624.1 GCF_004010105.1 Microbacterium sp. CPCC 204701 | reverse complement strand
CGGCTCCGGGTGGCCGTGGCCAGGTCGCCGCGGCCGCTGAGCGCCCGCGAGGCGGTCGCGACGCTGACCCCGGCGTGAGCGGCGACGTCGGCGAGGGTGGCGCGCGGGTGCATCAGCCCAGTTTTGCGCAAGTTCGTCGACGCCCGCTCGCGCCACTGGCATCCTCGAACCCCGAGAGGTCACGCCCATCACCGTCGAAGGGATCCGCATGCCCCGCACCGCTCTCGTCGTCCGCGGCGGGTGGGAAGGCCACCATCCCGTCGAGGCCACCGACCTGTTCGTGCCGTTCCTGCGCGAGAGCGGGTTCGAGGTCGCGATCGAGGGCAGCCCCGACGTGTACGCCGACGCCGCGCGCATGGCCGCGACCGACCTCGTGCTGCAGTGCGTCACGATGTCGCAGATCTCGGCCGACGCGCTCCGCGGACTCCGCGACGCCGTGGCAGCGGGCACCGGTCTCGCGGGCTGGCACGGCGGCATCGCCGACTCGTACCGTGCCGGCTCGGACTACCTGCAGCTGGTCGGCGGGCAGTTCGCGACGCATCCGTCGAAGGCTCCGGGCGAGGTCCACGGCGACGAGACCGACAACCATCTCGACTACACCGTCGAGATCACCGCCCTCGGCCGCACGCACGAGATCACCGCCGGCATCGACGACTTTTCGCTGCGCACCGAGCAGTACTGGGTGCTCCACGACGACCTCATCGACGTGCTGGCGACCACGACCCATCCCGTGCAGCCGTACCACCCATGGCATCGGCCGATCGTGTCGCCCGCGGTCTGGACGCGTGAGTGGGGCGCCGGCCGCATCTTCGTCGCGACGCCCGGCCACAGCCCCGACGTCCTGCGGGACGGCAACGTCCGCACCATCATCGAACGGGGCCTGCTGTGGGCGGCACGGTGATCGACGTCGGCATCGTCGGACTCGGGTTCATCTCGGCGCAGTACCTCGACACGCTCCTCGCGACGCCGCGGGCGCGGATCGCGGCCGTCGCCGACCTCGACGCCTCGCGAGCCGCGGCGGTGGCGGAGCGCATCCCCGGTTGCCGCGCGCTCACGACCGGCGAGCTGCTCGCCGATCCCGGCATCCGCGTCGTCCTCAA
>NZ_RRYE01000623.1 GCF_004010105.1 Microbacterium sp. CPCC 204701 | reverse complement strand
CGGAGTTGGCGGGGCCGCCGCCGCGGCCGAGCGCGCCGCCGCGGCCGTGGAACAGCGTCAGCTCGAGGCCCTCGCGCTGCGCCCACGCGGCGATCTCCGCCTGCGCCTCGTAGAGGGCGAGGTTGGCGGCGACGGGTCCGACGTCCTTCGATGAGTCGGAGTAGCCGAGCATGACCTCGAGCCGCCGGCCGGTGGCCTGCAGCCGTGCCGCGAACTCGGGGTGCTCGACGATCTCGGCGAGGATGCGGGGTGCCGCCTGGAGGTCGGCGAACGTCTCGAACAGCGGGATCACGTCGAGCACCGGGGGCGTGCCGTCGGGCCCGACGGCGTGGCGGGCGAGCCGGTGGACCGCGGCGAGATCGTCGGCGGACCGCGTGAACGACACGATGTAGCGGCCGGCGGCCCGGGGACCGTACCGCTCCTGCAGGAACGCGATCGTGCGGATGGTCTCGAGCACCTCTTCGGCCAGCTCGCTGTGCGCGGCCCCGGGGCCGGCGGACTCCAGCTCGGCCAGCACCTTCGCGTGCACCTCGGAATGCTGCCGTACCTCGAGCTCGGTCAGGTGAAAGCCGTACGTCTCGACCTGCCACAGCAGCTGCTGCAGGTGCCCGTATGCCTGTCGCGGTGCGCCGGCCCGCACGAGGGAGTCCTGCACGACCCGGAGGTCGGCGAGCAGCTGCTCGGGGTCGGTGTAGGCGAGGTCGGCGTCGCGGCGCCGCGTGGCCTCGATCCTGCGCGCGATCAGCAGCAGGATCCGCCGGTGCGGCTCGTCGGGCGATCGCTTGGCGATCTCTTTCGCGGCGTCCTCGTCGGCGGCCTTCAGCCGCCGCCACAGCGCGACGAGCGCGGAGCTCGGCGGCGTGGTCGCGGCGTCGAGGGTGAGAGTGCGACCGACGCGGCTGGCGGTGCGCTCCAGGCCCAGCAGGACGTGCTCGCTCGCGACCGCGGACGCCTTGCGGGTGACGGATGCCGTCACGAACGGGTTGCCGTCGCGGTCGCCGCCGACCCACGAGCCGATGCGGACGAACGGGCGCACCACGGGCGCGCGGCTCCCAGCCGCGGGCCCCTGCAGCGCGTCGTCGACGCGCCGGTACACGTGCGG
>NZ_RRYE01000622.1 GCF_004010105.1 Microbacterium sp. CPCC 204701 | reverse complement strand
CGCGACGGGACGCGGCTGGCCGCGACGGTCACCGCGGGCGGGCGGACCATGCTGTGGGTGGCCGGCGTCCTGCGCGACGCCGACGGGCTGCCGATCGCACTCGGCACGCCGTGGCAGCTCGCGATCGTCGGGGCCCCTGCCAGCGCGGTCACCTGGATCGACGACACCACGGTCGGCGTGCTCGCCGGCGACGAGACCGGATCGACCGTGCTCGAGCAGACCGTCGGCGGACCGATGGGGTCCACGACCGCTCCCGCCGACACGTCGTCGATCGCCGGAGGCAACGGCCTGTCGAGCCTGCGCCTGCGGTCGGCCGACGGCACGCTGTATGTCAAGCGCGGCGTCACGTGGCAGCCGACGGCGACCGGCGTGCTCGTCCTCGCCACCCAGCAGGGGGCCCCGCAGTAGGTTCTTTCGCCGAACAGGGGGTCGAGGTTCCTCCCCAGTGGCCGGGTGCGGCGCGTTGTCCACCGACTCGCCCGGCGCCGTGGGGTCGCCTCGCGGCGCGCGACAGAGTGGATCCGTGTCACGATCCTTGTTCATCGCTGCGCGTGCGGCGTGTGCCGAGGCGCTCGCACTGCTCCTGCCCGTCACGTGCGCCGGGTGCGACGAGCCCGACACCGCCCTGTGCGAGGCGTGCATCGTGGCTCTCACGCCGACGCCCCTGTGCCGCACGCTCGACGTGCCCGGTGGCTCGTCCGTCGCGCTGTGGAGCGCGCTGCCGTTCGAGGGGGTCGCGGCACGGGTCGTGCGCGCGATCAAGGAGGACGGCCGCACGGGTCTCGTGGCGGCGCTCGCTCCGGCCCTCGAGGTCGCGCTCGCGAGCACGGAAGCCGCCGGCGCGCTCCTCGTGCCCCTGCCCACCTCGCGCGCCTCCTACCGTCGCCGCGGGTTCCGCGTTCCCGATCTGCTGATCCGCCGCACGGGCTTTCGCTCGTCCCGCCTCCTGGCGTACACGCGGCGCACGGACGACCAGCGGGGGCTGGATCGCGAAGACCGGCGCCGCAACGTCGCGGGCAGCCTGCGGGGATGCCCCGATGCCGCGGGCCGGCGCGTCGTCGTGGTCGACGACGTCGTCACGACCGGGGCCACGCTCGCCGAAGCCGTGCG
>NZ_RRYE01000621.1 GCF_004010105.1 Microbacterium sp. CPCC 204701 | reverse complement strand
CATCCGGGTTCCCGCCGCCGCTCGCTTCACGTCGTCGCCCGCCGTCGGCGTCACGGCGAGGGTCGAGGGCCGCGAGGTGCGCGTCGGAGGTCCCCGCCTGCTCGACGAGCTCGGCGCATCCGACATCGCCGCGGCCGAGGCGTGGCATGCACAGGGCTCGATCGTGCTGCACGTCGTACGCGACGACGCGATCGTCGGCGGGCTCGCGCTCGCCGACGAGATCCGCCCTGAGTCGCGCGAGGCCGTCGAGGCGCTGCACCGGCTCGGCGTCGAGGTGGTGATGATCACCGGGGATGCCGAGGCCGTGGCCCGGTCGGTGGCCGAGGCCCTCGGCATCCGTCGTGTCTTCGCGGGCGTGCGCCCCGAAGACAAGGCCGCGAAGGTCGCCGAGCTGCAGGGTGAGGGCAAGAAGGTGGCGATGGTCGGCGACGGCGTGAACGACGCTCCGGCACTCGCGCGGGCCGATGTCGGCATCGCGATCGGCGCGGGCACCGATGTCGCGATCGCATCGGCCGGGGTCATCCTCGCCTCGAGCGATCCGCGGTCGGTGCTGTCGGTCATCGAGCTGTCGCGAGCGAGCTACCGCAAGATGACGCAGAACCTGTGGTGGGCGGCCGGGTACAACCTCATCTCGGTGCCGCTCGCGGCGGGCGTGCTGGCACCCATCGGCTTCGTGCTGCCGATGTCGGTCGGCGCGATCCTGATGTCGCTGTCGACGATCGTGGTGGCCCTCAACGCACAGCTGCTGCGCCGCCTCGACCTCGCTCCCGAGCGCAGCGCGAGGGCGGTGCTCGACCGCTGACCTCGCCCGCGTGCACAGTTCCGCGGGGATAGGGTTTGAAGATGACGACGACTCCTCCCGGTTGGTACGACGACGGCCACGGCGCGATGCGCTGGTGGGACGGCAGCCAGTGGACGGAGCACGTCGCGCAGCCCGACCCCGAGCCGTCGGCCGATGCGCCGACGGAGGCCGAGATCGTCGCCGCATCGGCGACGGATGCCGCACCCGGCGCTCACCCTGCGCAGCCCGGCTCTCCGGCGCAGGCGGACGGCGACCCCGCACAGTCCGGCGACCCGTCGGCCCATCCGCCGCACCCGGGCGACCCTGCGGC
>NZ_RRYE01000620.1 GCF_004010105.1 Microbacterium sp. CPCC 204701 | reverse complement strand
GGTGTCGCTGCGCCGCGCGGTGGGGCCCTTCTTCGTCACGCAGCCCGACGAGATGTTCAGCCTGGACCGCTTCCACCCCAGCGCGATGGGCTACCGTCGCACGGCCGAGGCGCTGCTCCCCGCACTCCTCGAGGCGCGTCCGCCGGCGCCGATCGTCAGTCCTCCCTGACTCCTGCACAGGAGCGCGGGCCCCCGAAGGACGCCTCGCGCACGGGAGTCCTGCGGAAGGCCGAAGATCCCGTGGGGCGAGCGGCGATCAGCTCTGGCCGACGGATGCCGCCCATTCCGCAACCCGCGCCGCGCTCTCCTCGTCCGAGAGGTCCTCGACCCGCGTCATGATCGACCACCGCACCCCGAACGGGTCGCGGATGCTCGCGAAGCGGTCGCCCGAGACGAAGGTCGACGGCTCTTCGCGCACGGTGGCCCCGGCGGCCACGGCGCGTGCGGTCACCCCGTCGACGTCGGGCACGTAGATGCCGATCGAGTAGCAGTCGTCCTCGCCGTCGGGCGCGGCGACCGTGCCGTACTCCGGGCTCGGCTCGCCGAGCTGCAGCAGGCCGAGGCCGAAGTCGAGCCCCGCGTGCACGACGTGGCCGTCGAACTCGGTGACGTCGGTCACGCGGGCGCCGAAGACGTCGCGGTAGAACTCCAGGGCCGCCTTCGCGCCACGGATGGCGAGGAACGGGGTGAGGGAGGTCGCGCTGTTCGGGCGACCGTCGGTCGTGTGCCGGCCTGTGGCGCCGGTCGTGTTCGTGCTGGTCATGTCGTCATCGTCGCGCGTGACGGATGCCGCGGGCTTGGAGATTCGCGACGACCTGCGGCGTCGGACCCGGCCGTTAGCCTGGCGTGCGTGACCGACCCCGCGATCGACCGGCGCCGCGGCATCCTCTACCCGGAGCGGCTGCCGCGGTTCGCGCGGCTCGCGCCGACGGCAGCGGCATCCGGGCTCGTGGCGTGGTTCTGGGTACCGCAGTGGGACCTGCAGGCGGGCGCCGAGTCGCGCCAGCCGGTGCTCGGATACCCGGCGGCGAGCCTCGTCGTCGAGCCGGACGCGGTGACGCTGTGGGGAGCGACGACCCGGCTCGCCGAGCGCGTGCTGCGGGGGAGCGGCTGGGCGGTGGGCGCG
>NZ_RRYE01000062.1 GCF_004010105.1 Microbacterium sp. CPCC 204701 | reverse complement strand
GCCGCGCGGTCTCACGCTGCGCCGCCTCACTGCGGGCGACGCGGTGCGCGAGGGCGCCCGTGCCTGAGGGCGACACCGTCCATCGCACCGCCCGCCGCCTCGACGCGGTGCTCGCGGGCGCGACCGTGACGCGGTTCGAGCTGCGGGTGCCGCAGGTGGCCACCGTCGACCTCACCGGCGAGGTCGTGCGAGGAGTCGTCGCGCGCGGCAAGCATCTGCTTCACCGCATCGGCGAGGTCACACTGCACTCGCACCTGAAGATGGAGGGCGAGTGGCACGTGTACCGCCGCGGCGAGCGCTGGCGGGCGCCCGCCTTCCGGGCGCGAGCCCTCGTCGGCGCGACGGCACCCGAGGGCGCCGAGTGGGAGACGGTCGGCTTCGACCTCGCCGAGATCACCGTGGTGCCCACGCGTGACGAAGAGAAGCTGGTCGGCTACCTCGGCCCCGACCCGCTGTCCGATGACTGGGATCCCACCGAAGCGGCGCGACGCCTGGCCGCCGACACCCGGCCGGTGCACGTCGCGCTGCAGGACCAGCGCAACGTCGCCGGATTCGGCAACGAGTACGCAAGCGAGATCCTGTTCGTCCGAGGCATCCTTCCGACCACTCCGGCGAGCGAGACGGACACCCCGGCCATCGTGGATCTCGGAGCCCGCATGATCCGCGCCAACCGCGACCGCTCCGGCCGCACCTTCACCGGCGATGCCCGCCCGGGTCGATCCACGTGGGTCTACCGGCGCGAGGGCCGGCCGTGCCGCCGGTGCAGCGCCCTCATCCGAGGCGGTGCGCTCGGAGCCGACCCGACGCGCGAGCGCATCGTGTTCTGGTGCCCGTCCTGCCAGCAGTGACTATGGCACGCGTTCATCACGATCGCGCAACGGACGATCTGTCGGTCACGACCGCGGCATCCCTCGTCGCCCTGCCATGCCCACGCCGAAACACCGCGTTTTCCTGCCCGTTACACCGGGCCGGACGATCTGTCGCACCAGACCGCAGCAGACCGCGGATCGTCCGGTTCGGCGGTCGATGCGTTGCCCGCGGATGCCGTCGCGATATTGAATACCTCACACACTCGACCGCGCACCGCCGCGCGGCCCCGCGACCAGGAGGGCGTCACCAGGTGACCACTGCGACCGAGGCGGACCCGACCGCCGCGACCACGGCCACGGACTCGCGCGGAGCCGTCGTGCTCGCGGGGATCACGAAGTACTACGGCGACCAGGTCGCCGTCGACGACCTGTCGCTGACCGTCGAACCGGGCGAGTTCATCTCGCTGCTCGGACCCTCGGGCTGCGGCAAGACGACCACGCTCCGCATGATCGCCGGTTTCGAGCAGCCGGATGCCGGAGACATCCGCATCTCGGGGCGCGCGGTGCGCGGTGTGCCGCCGTACCGCCGTGACGTCAACACGGTGTTCCAGGCATACGCGCTGTTCCCGCACCTCTCGGTGGCCGAGAACGTCGCCTACGGGCTCCAGCAGCGACGCACGCCCAAGTCCGAGGTCCGCGAGCGCGTGTCGCAGGCGCTCGACCTCGTGCAGATGCGACGGTTCGGCGATCGCAGGCCCACGCAGCTCTCGGGCGGCCAGCAGCAGCGAATCGCGCTCGCGCGTGCGTTGGTGAACCGGCCCGCGGTGCTCCTCCTCGACGAGCCGCTCGGCGCCCTCGACCGGCAGCTGCGCGAAGAGATGCAGCTCGAGCTGAAGCTGCTGCAGTCCCGCCTCGGCATCACGTTCGTCTTCGTCACGCACGACCAGGGCGAAGCGCTGTCGATGAGTGACCGCATCGCCATCATGCGCGCCGGACGCATCGAGCAGCTCGCCGACGCCGACACCGTCTACGCGCGCCCCGCGTCGGCGTACGTAGCGGCGTTCGTGGGTCAGCAGAACTTCTTCCGGGGTCCTGTCTCCGAGGCCGGGGCGGCGATCACCTCGACCCACGCCCTCGTGCGCGCCGCGTCCCCGGTGCTCGCGACCGCGAACCTCGGCGAGGCCGCGGTTCGTCCGGAGTACATCCGCATCGAGCAGGACCCTTCGACAGGCTCAGGGACCGCGGGCGGAAGCATCTCCGATGCCAACGTCGCGCGCGGCGCGCTGATCGGGGTGTCGCACCTGGGCGACACGATGCAGTATCTCGTCCAGCTGGGCGACGACCAGAGCCTCATCGTGCGGCGCCCGGCGCCCGATGCGCCCGCGCTCACCGTGGGCGACCGCGTGGTGTGCACGTGGGCCGCCCGTCACGTCCTGCTGTTCCCCGCCGACGATGCCGCGCAGGAGGGCGGCTACATCGCCCCGCCGACCACCTGAGCCGACACGCGGAACGTCCCGCGGGCCGCAGCCGCGGCATCCCGAACCACCTGCCGGCCGAGCCGGCCCCACAGCACAGGCGCCGCGCCGGCTCCGACCCGAACCAGGAGACACCGATGAACGAGTCCCGCAACCCCCTTCGGATCCTCGCCCCTGAGGCCGCCGCTCCCCTCATCGTTCGCGAGGTCTCGCGCCGACGCTTCCTCAGTTTCGCCGCGCTCGCCGGCGGCGCCACGGTGCTCGCCGCGTGCGCACCGGGAGGCGGCTCGTCGCCCGCCCCGCAGGCCACCGGCGGCGATCTCGAGGGCAGCCTCTCGGTGTACACGTGGGGCGACTACGACTCCCCCGACGTCGTGTCGGGCTTCACCGACGAACTCGGCCCCAGGGTCACCCTCGACTCGTACTCGTCCAACGAGGAGCTCATCGCCAAGCTCGTCGCCGCGAAGGGCACGTCAGGCTACGACATCGTCGTGCCCACCGGCGTCTTCATCCCGCAGATGATCGAGAACGGCCTGCTCGAGAAGTTCAACAAAGACCTGCTGCCGAACATGTCGAACATGGACCCGGCCTTCCTCGGCCGCTCGTGGGATCCGTCCAACGACTACTCGGTCTGCAAGGCGTGGGGCACCACGGGCTTCGTGTACGACAAGACGGTCATCACGCGCGAGCTCGCGACGTGGGCCGACTTCTTCGACGCCGCACAGAACGAGGCCAGCGGGAAGACCTCGATGTCGGACGACCCCGCGGGCATCATCGGCGCATACTTCTGGGCCAACGACATGGACTGGAACACCGAGGATCCCGACGAGCTCGAGGCATGCCGCCAGTACCTCGTCGAGACGATCGCGCCCCACATCTCGGCCTTCGACTCGTACCCGGGCACGAACGCCATTCCCCAGGGTACGCAGGTGCTCATGCAGTCGTGGAACGGCGACGCCCGTCTGGGTCTCATGGAGTCGAGCGAGCCCGAGCGCTGGCAGTGGGTGCTGCCGGGCCCCGTGACCGAGCTGTGGATGGACAATTGGGCGATCGCCGCCGGGGCCCCGCACCCCGAGGCCGCGCACGCGTTCATCAACTACTCGATGGCGCCCGAGAGCCTCATGCTGAACCTCGACTACATCGGGTACAACGTGGGCGGCGAAGACATGGAGCAGGCGGCAGTCGACGCCGGCATCGCTCTGCCCGAGTTCATCTTCTTCACCGCCGAGCAGCTCGAGACGATGCACGAGCAGGAGCTCAACGACTCGCAGACGACGCGCGTGGAGATCTGGAACGAGATGAAGGCCGCCGCCGGTGCGTAAGCGCTCGGCAGGAGCCGCGCTGGCCGTTCCGGCCTGGGCGTGGCTCCTGCTGTTCTTCGTCGCGCCCGTGGCGATGGTGGTGTGGTTCAGCTTCGGGTACAAACCGGGCGTGTTCGGCACGCACGCCAACGACATCCTCTCGTTCGACCGCTACGTCGAGGCCTTCTCCCCGACGTTCTTCGCCACCTTCCAGAACACGCTGTGGGTGGGCGTCATCGGCACCGTGCTCTGCTTCCTCATCGGCGCGCCGGTCGCGTACTGGATGGCGTTCAAGGTCAAGCCGCAGCGGCGCGGCCTGCTCATCGCTGTCGTACTCGTGCCGTTCTGGACGAACTTCCTCGTCCGCACGATCGGGTGGCAGGTCATCATCGCCCCGGAGGGGTGGCTGTCGTGGCTGCTGCAGTCGATCGGCGTCCTGGACGGACCCCTCGACCTGCTGTACACACGCACCGCCGTCATCGTCGGCGTCGTCTACAACTACCTGCCGCTCATGATCCTCCCGCTGTTCGTCGCGTTCGACCGCGTCGGACCGGCGCTGCGCGAGGCCTCGAAGGACCTCGGCGCCGGCAAGGTCACGACGTTCTTCCGCGTGACGCTGCCGCTGTCGCGGCCCGGCATCATTGCGGGCGTGCTGCTGGTGTTCATCCCGCTGATGGGCGACTACATCACGGCGACAGTGCTCGGCGGCGCGAGGGGCAACATGGTCGGCCAGCTCGTCGCGAGCCAGTTCCAGACGGCGCAGAACTGGGCGCTCGGCTCGGCGATGGCGGTGCTGCTGATGCTCGTGATCATGCTCACGATCGGCGTAGCGGCCGTGATCGTCTGGTTGGTCGCCCTGCCGTTGCGCGCACGCAATCGGCTGGTGCTCGGCCCGGCCGTAGAGAAGCAGACGACGGATGCCGCGGCCCCGGCCCGTGTGGAGGTGATGACATGACCCAGCAGACGGAGACCCAGACCCTTCTGCAGTCGCGCGAAGGCGCGGCCGCGCCGCGCGCTCCTCACCGCCGCGCACACCGGTCGTGGTCCGACGTCGCGTTCGGCGTGTGGGGAGTGCTCGTCATTCTCTTCCTCTTCCTGCCGATCATCGTGATCGTCATCTACTCGTTCAACACCGGACGCCTCCTCGTGTCGTGGGACGGGTTCGGGCTCGACGCGTTCGCCACGATTCTCGAGAAGCCGGCGATCCAGAGCGCCGTGCGCGTCTCGCTCATCACCGCGTTCATCGCGGCGATCATCGCGACGGTGCTCGGCACGCTCGCCGGCATCGCGATGGCGCGGTACCCGGGCAAGTGGGTGTGGTGGTTCCTCGGGCTCCTCCTGCTGGTGTCGGTGACGCCTGAGATCGTGGACGCCGTCGCTCTCCTTCCGTGGTTCGTGATCCTCGGCCAGGACGCCGGCATCGCGATGTTCAACGACGGCATCGTGCGCCTCTCGATCGGCTCGTCGCTGTTCGCCACCGCCGTGGTGTCGTACATCGTGCGCGCCCGGCTCGTGGGTCAGGACGCCAACCTGGAAGAGGCATCCGCCGATCTCTACGCGAAGCCGATCACGACGTTCCGGCGCGTGACCCTCGCCCTCGCGATGCCGGCGGTGCTCGCGGGTTTCCTGCTGGCGTTCACGCTGAGCCTCGACAACACCATCGTCGCCGCGTTCGTGCAGGTGTCGGGCACGACGCCGTGGCCGGTGTACGTCCTGAGCGCGGTGCGCTCGGGCCTGCGCCCCGAGATCGCCGCCGTCTCGACGATCATGCTGCTGCTGACCCTCGTGGCCCTCGCGCTCGTGGCGCTCGTGCTCAAGCGCGCGGGCGACTCCGCGACGCAGATCGCCCGCACCATGACCGGCGGCTGACCCCGCCCATCGACCGTGAGACTTCTCCTGACGGCCGAAACCGCGGTGCCACCCGAAGTCTCGGCAGCCAGGTGCAGTCTCAGCGAAAGGAAGCGATGACCCACGCCGACCTCGTCTTCACCGGAGGACCCGTCTTCACCGCGAACACCGTGCGCTCGCGCGCGGGCTCGGTCGCCGTGAAGGACGGACGCATCGTCGCCGTCTCGCCCCGAGACCTGAGCGAGCTCGTCGGGCCGTCGACCGAGGTCGTCGACCTGCGGGGACGGATGCTGATCCCCGGTTTCCAGGATGCCCATGTGCATCCCGTGTGGGGTGGCCTCGACATGCTGCGCTGCGATCTCGCCGAGTACGCCAGAGCCGACGAATACCTCGCTGCGATCGCACGCTACGTCGACGCGCACCCCGACGACGAATGGATCCTCGGCGGCGGCTGGCAGATGTCGGCGTTCCCGGGCGGCACGCCGACCGCAGCCGCGCTCGACCGCGTCACAGGCGACCGGCCGGCGTTCTTCCCGAACCGCGACGGCCACGGCGCGTGGGTGAACTCCGCCGCGCTGCGGCTCGCCGGGATCGACCGCGACACCCCGGACCCGGCAGACGGTCGCATCCAGCGCGACGCCGAGGGCACGCCCTCCGGCACGCTGCACGAGGGTGCGATGAGCCTCGTCAATCGCCTGCTGCCCGAAGAGCCGCTCGAGCGCCTCACCGAGGCGCTGCTCGTGGGTCAGCGCCACCTCCACTCGTTCGGCATCACGGCGTGGCAGGACGCGATCGTCGGCTCGTACGGGGATGCCGGAGACCCAGCGCCCGCATACCTCAGGGCCGCCGCCGACGGCACATTGACGGCACGCGTGGTCGGGGCGATCTGGTGGGACCGCACGGCGGGCCTCGAGCAGATCCCCTCGATCCTCGAGCGCCGCGACCGCTATCGTGGCGGGCGCTTCGCCGCGACGTCCGTCAAGGTCATGCAGGACGGCGTCGCCGAGAACTTCACGGCGTCGATGCTCGAGCCGTACTGCGACGGACACGGCCACTTCACCGACAACTCGGGCATCTCGTTCGTCGCGCCCGAGATCCTCGACGAGGCGGTGCAGATCCTCGACGACGAGGGCTTCCAGGTGCATTTCCACGCGATCGGCGACCGCGCCGTCCGCGAGTGCCTCGACGCCGTCGAGCACGCGATCGCCCGCAACGGCCGCGGCGACAACCGCCACCACATCGCGCACATCCAGGTCGTGCACCCGGAGGATGTGCCGCGGTTCCGTGCGCTCGGCGTCGCGGCGAACATGCAGTCGCTGTGGGCGACATACGAGCCGCAGATGGTCGAGCTGACGCTTCCCTTCCTCGGGTCGCCGCGCGATGCCCGGCAGTACCCCTTCGGCGATCTGCTGCGCGCCGGCGCGGTGCTCGCGGCGGGCAGCGACTGGTCGGTCTCGACGCCCGATCCGATGGCCGCGATCCACACCGCGGTCAACCGCACGGCTGCTCCCGGACACGAGGAGGGCGAGTACGACGCGTTCCTCCCCGAGCAGGCGATCGACCTCGCCACCTCGATGACCGCATACACGGCAGGCTCCGCGTGGGTGAACCACCTCGACGACAGCACCGGCACGATCGAGGTCGGCAAGTACGCCGACCTCGCGGTGCTCGACCGCGACCCGTTCGCCGGTCCCGCCGATGCGATCGGCGCCACCCGCGTGCTGCAGACGTTCGTCGAGGGCGAGCGCGTCTACGCCGCGAGGGATGCCTGAGCCCGCGCCCGGCGCGCGGTTCTAGGCTGTTGCGGGTGACCCGGCTCCTGCTTCTCATCGACTTCCAGCGCGACTACTTCCCCGGTGGACGGCACCCGCTCGTCGACCCGGACGCCGCGGCCGATGCCGCCGCGCGGTTGATCGCGGGATTCCGCGCCGCTCACGAGCGGGTCGTGCACGTGCAGCACGTGTGGGATGCCCCGGATGCCGCGTTCTTCGCGCCCGGCACGCCCGGGGTCGAGATCGACCACCGGGTGGCGCCGATCGGCGAGGAGCCGGTGATCGTCAAGGCGCGCCCCAACGCGTTCCTCGGCACGGGCCTGGAGGCGCTCCTGCGCGCGGACGACCCGGACGAGGTCGTGGTCGCCGGGATGATGTCGAGCATGTGCGTGGATGCGACCGTGCGCGCGGCATCCGATCTCGGCTTCTCGGTCGCGGTCGCGCACGACGCGTGCGCCGCACCCGACCTCGAGTTCGCGGGCTCGGTGGTGCCTGGCGCACAGGTGCACGCCGCGTTCATGGCCGCGCTCGGCAGCTACGCGCGGGTCGCGGATGCCGATGCGCTCGTCGCCGCCGGCTGACGGGCCGAGCCGAACCCACGCGCGCCTCGCACTCGGTTCATGACTCAGGCGATCCGCACTTCCGGCGACCGCACCGCGCGGATTCACCGGTTTCTGCCTGAGTTGCGAGCGGCCATGGGGCCACCCGCGCCCGACAGGGTGTCCGGGAGCCGCGCCAACTTCCGACAGGACCGGATGCCGCGACCGGCGCCTGCGCGGGAGGATGGACGAAACCTACGCAACGGAGTTGATACCCCTTGGGCACGACCGTCTTCGAACGACAGCGGCCGGCAGCATCCGTCGTCGACCATGCCCTTGCGGGCACCGCGCACTCGGTGTTCTGGCGCGACGACCTCCCCGAATCCCTGACCCCCGACCGCGCGCCGCTGGCCGGTACGCACCGGGCCGATCTCGTCGTGATCGGCGGCGGCTACACCGGCCTGTGGACGGCGCTGCTGGCGACCGAGCGCGATCCCGACGCGAAGGTCGTGGTCGTCGAGGCGCAGCGCGTCGGCTGGGCGGCGTCGGGCCGCAACGGCGGATTCTGCGAGGCGAGTCTCACGCACGGCGACGAGAACGGGCAGGCGCGGTGGCCGCGTGAGATGCCGACACTCAAGCGGCTCGGCCTCGAGAATCTCGACGCGATCGAGGCCACCGAGGCCCGCCACGGCATGGACTTCGAGTTCGAGCGCACCGGACAGCTGGCGCCCGCGATCGAACCGCACCAGATCGAGTGGCTGAAGGAGTGGGCGGCCGAGGGCGAGGAGGGCGTGGTCTATCTCGATCGCGCCGAGGCTCAGGCATCCGTCGCCTCCCCGACGTACCTCGCGGCGGTGTGGGAGCAGCGCACGTGCGCGCTGGTCCACCCGGCGCGGATGGCGGCCGAGCTCGCGCGCGTGTGCGAGCAGCGAGGGGTCGAGATCTTCGAGCGCTCGCACGTGACGGGGCTCGACACGTCAGGCCCCGGGGTCACGGTCGCGACCGCGAACGGGCGGGTCGAGGCATCCCGTGCCGTTCTGGCGACGAATGCCTTCCCGTCGCTGCTCAAGCGCAATCGCCTGATGACCGTGCCGGTGTACGACTACGTGCTCATGACCGAGCCGCTCACCGACGAGCAGCTCGCGGCGATCGGATGGCAGGACCGGCAGGGAATCGGCGACATGGCGAACCAGTTCCACTACTACCGGCTGAGCCGCGACAACCGCATCCTGTTCGGCGGGTACGACGCGATCTACCACTACGGCCGCAAGGTGAAGCCCGAGTACGAGAACCGGCCCGAGACGTGGCGAACGCTCGCGAGCCACTTCTTCACGACGTTCCCGCAGCTGGAGGGGCTGCGGTTCACGCACCAGTGGGCCGGCGCCATCGATACGTCGACGCAGTTCACGGCGTTCTTCGGCACCGCGCGCGAACGCCGCGTCGCCTACACCGCGGGCTTCACGGGACTCGGCGTGGGCTCGACGCGGTTCGCCGCCGGCGTCATGCTCGATCTGCTCGACGGAGTCTCGAACGAGCGCACCGAGCTCGAGATGGTGCGCAGGAAGCCGCTGCCCTTCCCGCCCGAGCCGGCCGCCTCGATCGGAATCAACGCCACACGGTGGTCGCTCGACCGCGCCGACCACAACCGCGGCCGGCGCAACCTGCTGCTGAAGACCCTCGACGCGCTCGGCCTGGGGTTCGACTCGTGAGCGGATTCATTGCGGGCCTCGCGCCCGGGACCGTGGCGGATGCCGCGACCCTGGCGCTCCCGCATGAGCCGGTGTCCGCCGAGCAGACGGTGGCCGGGGCTCCGAGCACCGGGTACGTCGAGCTCACCGACACGATCGGGGTGTGGGAGATGTCGCCGGGCGCGATGCGCGACGTCGAGGCCGACGAGGTGTTCGTCGTGCTGTCGGGCGCGGCGACGGTGTCATTCGACGAGCCGCCGCTTGCGCCCATCGAGCTGCAGCGCGGCTCGGTGGTGCGCCTCACGGCCGGAATGCAGACGGTGTGGACGGTGCGCGAGACCTTGCGCAAGCTCTACGTCGCGGGCTGACCCGGCCCCACCCGCCCCGCATGGACCGGAGCCGGATGAGAGGATGTCGCGGTGCGAGCTGTCGTGTACGACGCCATCGGGGCCGCCCCCGAGGTCCGTGACGTCCCGACCCCGACTGCGCCGGAGAGCGGGGTCGTGGTGCGCGTGCACGCGACCGGGCTGTGCCGCAGCGACTGGCACGCGTGGGCGGGGCACGACGAGATCGCACTCCCGCATGTGCCGGGCCACGAGCTCGCCGGCGTCATCGTCGAGGTGGGCGCGGGCGTGGAGAAGTGGGCCGTCGGCGATCGCGTGACCGTGCCGTTCGTGTGCGGCTGCGGGACGTGCGAGTGGTGCCTGCGCGGCGAAGCGCAGGTGTGCCCGGACCAGCAGCAGCCCGGCTTCACGCACTGGGGCTCGTTCGCCGAGTACGTCGCGCTGCACGCGGCCGATACGAACCTCGTCGCGATCCCCGAGCCGGTGAGCTTCGAGGCGGCCGCGAGCCTCGGATGCCGCTTCGCGACCGCGTACCGGGGCCTGGTGGGGCGTGCGCGGCTCGCGCCCGGCGAGTGGGTCGCGGTGGTGGGCGTCGGAGGCGTGGGGCTCAGCGCCGTCATGATCGCCAAAGCGCTGGGTGCCCACGTGGTCGCGGTCGACCGCAATCCCGGCGCCCTCGACGCCGCCCGGTCGCTCGGCGCCGATCACGTGCTCGAGGCCGACGGCCGCGACATCCCCGGCGCCGTGCATGACCTCACGGCGGATGGCGCGCACGTCGCCGTCGACGCGGTGGGCGGCGAGCAGACGTGCGCGGATGCGATCCACAGCCTCCGCCGCCGTGGCCGGCACGTGCAGATCGGGCTCCTGCCCCCCGTCTCGGGTCACCCTCGCGTGCCGATGGCGCGCGTGATCGCGTGGGAGCTCGACGTGCTCGGCAGCCACGGCATGGCCGCCGTCGACTACCCCGGGATGCTCGCGCTCATCGAGAGCGGCGCCCTCCGCCCCGAGCGCCTCGTCGAGCGGATCATCGACCTCGACGAGGCGGCGCGGATGCTGCCGACCTTCGACCGCGCGGCACCTGCGGGGATGACGATGATCGACCCGCAACGCACGTGACCCTCGCGTCGGCGGAGGGGCGCTGCACTTCGCCGCATCCGCCGTACGGTGCGATGTCTCGGATGCCGGAAGCTGCCGCGCACCGCGTCGCAAACTGCGCGCATGCCAGCACGCACAGCGACCGCCAGCACCTGCAGCCGCCGCTCGACTCCGCTCGACTCCGATGGGCCGCGCGCCTTCGCACGGAGCGCGCTGCACCTTCCAGCGGGCGCTGCGCCGCGCGAACGCAGCGGATGCTGCGAACTGCGGCGCCGTTCGTCGCGAACTGCGGCGCATGCCATCGAGAGCAGCAGGTGCCGGAAGCTCTGGCGCCCGGCTGCTGGACCCCAGCGACTCAGCGGCCGGCCGACCGCCTCACGAGCAGGGCGAGGTGCAGAGCGGTCTGGGTCTCGCCGTCGTCCAGGTCGGCGCCGAGCAGGTCCTCGATGACCGCGATGCGCTGGTAGAACACCGAACGGGAGAGATGGGATGCCGAGGCCGCCGCCGTGCGATTGCCCGGATGGGCGAGCATGGCCTCGAGCACGTCGAGCAGATCACCCGAACGCGAGAGGTCGTGCGCGATGAGCGGGGCGAGCATGCGTTCGCCGTGCTCGAGCACGCGGTGGTCGTCGCGCAGCGCGGTCACCAGCTGCACGAGTGGGCGGTTCTCGGAGCGCCGCAGATGCGGGCCGCGCCCTGATCGCCTCTGGCGCCCCCGCGCGAGCCCGACCGCCTCGTGCAGCGAGGTGAGCGCTTCCTCGATGCCCTCGGCGCGGCGTCCGACCGACACCGTGATCCGGTCGACGTCCGCGGGGTCGACCAGAGCGCGGGCGAACGCGAACGCGTCGTCGTCGCCGAACACCGTCTCGCCCGGCAGCGAGAGAAGCATCGCAGCC
>NZ_RRYE01000619.1 GCF_004010105.1 Microbacterium sp. CPCC 204701 | reverse complement strand
CACGCGAACTCCGGCGCCTCGGGCGCGCTGCCTGCCCACGAGTACCGCTCCCCCGCGATCTCGGCGGTCGCGAGCGCCTCCTTGGGTCCGACCACGACGGTGTTCGACACCGGGCGCACCTCGAGCACGAACCGCGGCTTGCCGTCGGCGGCCGGGACCCCCAGCTGCAGGCCGCGGCGCTGCCCGACCGTGAACGCGTGGGCTCCCTCGTGCGAGCCGATGACGGCGCCGGCGCGGTCGACGATGTCGCCGCGCTCGGCACCGACCTTATCGGCGAGCCACCCGCGGGTGTCGCCGTCGGGGATGAAGCAGATGTCGTGGCTGTCGGGCTTGTGCGCGACGGTGAGCCCGCGGGCCTCCGCCTCGGCGCGGACGACGGCCTTGGACGGCGTCGAGCCGAGCGGGAAGTACGTGTGCGCGAGCTGCTGGGCGTCCAGCACGCCCAGCACGTAGGACTGGTCCTTGGCGGCGTCCGACGCGCGGTGCAGCTCTCGTCCATGCGGACCGTCGACGAGCGTCGCGTAGTGGCCGGTGCAGACGGCGTCGAAGCCCAGCTCGATCGCGCGCTCGAGCAGCGCGGCGAACTTGATCTTCTCGTTGCAGCGCATGCACGGGTTCGGCGTGCGGCCGGCGCGGTATTCGGCGACGAAGTCGTCGATCACGTCATCGCGGAAGCGCTCCGAGAAGTCCCACACGTAGAACGGGATGCCGAGGCGATCGGCCGCGCGCCGCGCGTCCATGGCGTCCTCGATGGTGCAGCAGCCGCGGCTGCCGGTGCGCAGGGTGCCGCCGGCGCGCGAGAGCGCGAGATGCACACCGACGACGTCGTGCCCGGCCTCGACGGCGCGCGCCGCGGCCACGGCAGAGTCGACGCCACCGCTCATGGCCGCAAGGATCCTCATGCGTCCAGTCTACGAACCGGCGCCTGTACGGGCACCGGACGCAGCACGCGCGCGCTCGACGGCCCCCGGCAGCACCGCGAGGACCGCGTCGACGTCCGCCTCGCCGGTGGTGTGCCCGAGCGTGAAGCGCAGCACCTGGCGGGCTTCGGCATCCGTCCGCCCGAGGGCGCGGACGACATGCGAGGGCTCGGGCACACCCGCCTGGCACGCCGACCCCGTCGACACCG
>NZ_RRYE01000618.1 GCF_004010105.1 Microbacterium sp. CPCC 204701 | reverse complement strand
GCGCCGACGAGCGCGGGCACGACGCCGACGAGCATGCCCTCGGCGGCGAGCAGCCCGCGCAGCTGCCCGAGCGAGGCGCCGCGCGCCGACAGCAGTCGCAGGCTGGAGCGTCCGCCCTCGAGGATCAGCCGGCAGCCGAGCACGAGCACGGCGGCAGCCACTCCCACGGGTCCGGCGACGAGCATCGCGATGACGCCCGCCGTCGAGCGCTGCTGCCCGAGCGCGGACTCGACCGTGGCGGTCACGTCGGCGTCGAACTTGAGGCTCAGGATGCCGGGCCCCTGATCCATCGTCCCGATCGCGTGCGAGACCGCGGTCAGCTTGTTCAGCGCGGCGATGGCCGCCTCGGCGTTGGCGCCGTGGATGCGCGCGGTGTCGGTGGGGTACCAGACGAGCGTCGACCGTTCGTCGCTGAGGCCGTCGATGGCGACCAGAGAGGCGGGATGCGCGTACGCGGTGCCGGTCACCCGCCGGGGCTGGTTGCCATCGTCGAAGATGAACGGCTCCAGCACCGAGGTGACGTGATCCCAGTAGGCGGACTCCGGGTCGACCGCTTCGAACAGCCCGACGAGCTCGAGTTCGACGAGGACCGCACGAGGGTCGCCCACGGTCCGGACCTCGCCCGTCGACCACTCGAGCTCGGCGGCCGTGCCGGTTGAGAGCACGACTTCGGTGCGGGTGCGCGTCGGGTCCTCAGGGAGGTCGCCGACCGCGGGCTCCGGCATCCGTCCTTCGACGATGCGAATCTCGTCCTCGTATGCCGGGTCGAAGGCGATGG
This sequence comes from Microbacterium sp. CPCC 204701, assembly GCF_004010105.1. GTDB lineage: Bacteria > Actinomycetota > Actinomycetes > Actinomycetales > Microbacteriaceae > Microbacterium. The sequence continues at coordinate 353 of NZ_RRYE01000618.1, read as the reverse complement.
TCGCCGCGCGCGTGCCGTCGCCCTCCCAGAACCGGTTCTCGAGGCTTCGCGTGACCATGCGCCCCGCGCCGAGCACGTGGGGGAGCGGCGCGTCGGCGCTCGCGCGGATGTCTTCGACCGAGGCCGAGAACGGGCCCCACATCTCCTCCGTCGTCGCCGGCTCTTCGATAGGCCCGGTGCCGAGCTGCGGGAATCCGACCGAGCCACGGTTCTCAGACACGACGTCGCGCACCGTCGGCGGCACCGCGTCGAGCCGGTCGCGCAGGGTCGCGTCGCCGAGCACGCTCAGCGCGACGGGCGCGGCGGCCGCGAGCACGGCGAGCACGAACACGAGAAGTGCCACGATCGCGCCA
>NZ_RRYE01000617.1 GCF_004010105.1 Microbacterium sp. CPCC 204701 | reverse complement strand
CGTGCGCCCGCGCGAGCTCGCGACGGCGCACACCGAGACGCTCCGCCAGACGATGCTGCGACAGGATGCCTCGGTCTTCGGCATCCGCAATTCCGATCCCGACGACCTCGCGCGCCGCGCCGTCGTCACTGCGTCGAGCACGGCCCGCACGCTCGATGCTGCGCAGCTCGTTCCCGGGGCCGAGGAGGCGCCCTTCGCGCTCGAGCGGGATCTCGGCATCCTGCTCCCCGTCGACCCGCGCCTCGACCACGTCGACGTGCTGCTGCAGGTCGAGCGCGACACCACGCTCGGCGCGTCGCTGTGGACGACGGGGCACCGGCAGAACGCCGTGCCCGTCGACGAGCGCACGCGCGTCGAGGTCGACATCGCCGCGGCCGCAGAGCCGCGATGGGTGCGGCTTCCGCTGTCGTGGACGCCGTCCGAGCCCGAGAGCGTCGTGGTCGTGCTGGCGGCGGCCGAGGGTGTGTCGGTCGTGCTGAGCGCCGCCCAGATCCCCGGCGTGCTCGCGCTCCCCCACCGCCCGCAGGCCGACGGCGACGCGAACGTCGCCGTCGAGGTGTCCGAGAGCGTCATCGCGTGGCCCGCGATCCCGCTCCGCGGGCGCACGCCGCGCGTGCACGTGAGCCCGCCCACCGAGGCGTTCGACGAGTCGAAGTCCGTCGGCGGCTACCAGCGCTTCTACGGCGGGCCGAACCTGTGGATGTCGCAGCCGAGCCCCGCGCTGTCTTCGGCGTCCGGCGAGGAGTCGCTCACGCTCGAGTGGTCCGAGCCGCAGCGGGTGCGCAGCATCCGTCTCGTGTTCGACGACGACACGGACGTCGAGCTCAACACGCTCCACCACCACCGCACGCCCGAACGCGTCTTCCCCGAGCTCGTGCGCGACTACGCGCTGGAGGTGAGGGAAGGCGGCGCGTGGCGCGAGGTGGCGCACGTGGAGGCCAACCGCCGCCGCCAGCGCGTGCACCAGACGGATGCCGCGGCCGCGACCGCGCTGCGGCTGCGGGTGCTCGCGACCAATGGCGCACCCCAAGCCCGCGTGGTGTCGATTCGCGTGTACTGACCGGCGCGGACCGCCGCGCGAGAACCGATCGAAGGAGATCCGGATGCCCCTGACAGCAGCTCGCCCGGTGTCGCG
>NZ_RRYE01000616.1 GCF_004010105.1 Microbacterium sp. CPCC 204701 | reverse complement strand
CCGGCGGCCAGGTCAGCGGCGCGCTGCTGCGCGACCTGGCGCCGGGCGACCGCGTGCGGCTGGGCCCGCCCATCGGCGAACTGCTGACGCTCGGCTTCGACAGCGAATGGCCCGACCTGCTCCTCGTCGCCGGGGGCACGGGACTCGCACCCCTGCTCGCCGTGCTCGACCAGGTCGCCGCGCGCCACGCGGCCCGCGGGGCCGGACCGCGGGTGACCCTGTACCACGGTGTCAGGCATCCGTGGGGTTTCTACGCGAAGCCCGAGCTGGATCGATACGCGGGCGCGCCGTGGCTGGAGCTCTCGTATGCGGTGTCGGACGACCCGTCCTTTCCGGGGGCCCGCGGGCTCGTCGGCGACATCGCCGCCGCGGACGGCCCGTGGGAGCGCCGGCTGGCGATGGTCTGCGGCTCCCCTCGCATGGTCGAGCACACCGTCGCGGCCCTGCGTCGCGCCGGGCTCGACGAGCACGACATCCGCAGCGAGAAGTACGAAGACCCGTTCACCCAACAACCCAGCGCCCCGGCCGCCCAGGCAGCCTCCTCGGACCTCGTCCGTCCGGGCGCCGTGCTCGGAATCCGATAGAGGGCAGACACGACCATGACTGCGATCCACTCCGTATCCGTAACGCCCGACCTGCTCCGCGCCGCGTCGTTCGCCGAAGAGCCCCACGGGTACTCCCGCACCGAGGTCCATGCGCTGCTCACGGCGGCGGCCGATGCGCTCGACCTCGCCCGGCGCGACAACGAGGCGCTGATCGCGAGCGGCGTGAGCGCGGACGACGGCGAGATCTCCAGCCGCGCGGTGCTGCTGCTCAGCAGCGCGCAGCGGATCGCCGACGATGCCGTGGCCGAGGCCGAGTCCTATGCCAAAGACCTGATCGAGACGGCGCGCACGCAGTACCGCGAGATCATCGAGCGAGCGCAGCACGTGGCCCACTCGATCGAGAAGCAGGCGGCGGCGAATCCGAGCCAGGTCACCGCCCAGACGCGGCCCGTGCCCGCCGCGGCCGCAGGCAGTGCGCGCAGCATCGATTCGTGGACCGCCGACAGGCCGCCGTCGTTCGCGTTCGCCACCGACGATCTGGCGGCGGCCGGGCCGGCCTCACCGGCCGACGTCGTGCGCGCGCGCCAGTTCG
>NZ_RRYE01000615.1 GCF_004010105.1 Microbacterium sp. CPCC 204701 | reverse complement strand
GCCGCCGCGCTCGCGATCGCGGGCGCCTCGCGAGGCGCGGCCGTGCGCCGCACGCGCGTGGCCGAGCTGCTCGATCTCGTCGAGGTCTCGCACTGTGCCGACCGCCGGCCGGCCGAGATGTCGGGCGGCGAACAGCAGCGCGTCGCGATCGCCGTCGGAATCGCGAACGATCCGCGCGTGCTGCTCGCCGACGAGCCCACCGGCGAGCTCGACGACCTGACGAGCGCCCACGTGCTCGAAGCGATGCGCTCGGTCAACCGCGAGCTCGGCGTGACGACCCTCATCGTGACCCACGACCCGGCCGTGTCGGAGCATGTGGCCCGCACCGTGCAGATCCGCGACGGCCGCACCTCCACCGAGGTGCTGCGGTCGACGAGGCTCGACGAGCACGGCGCCGAGCATCACGTCGCCGAGGAGTACGCGGTGCTCGACCGCGTCGGCCGCCTGCAGCTGCCCGACGACTTCGTCGCGGCACTCGACCTGCGGGAGCGCGTGCGCCTCGCCCTCGAGCCCGACCACGTCGGCGTCTGGCCAGGCCAGCAAGCCCCGGTCGTCGAGCTCCCTTCCACAGGCTCGGGAGCCGCTCCGCGAGGCGAGACGCCTCGGCCCGAGGCATCCGAGCAGCCTGGAGACGTTTCGTCTCGCTCGTTCCTCGCTCGCCCGACGACCGATGATCCGGTGCCCGACGCGTCGGACATCCCCACGGAGGAGTCCCGATGACCCTGGCACTGCGCGGCGAGAGCCTTACGCGCACGTTCTCGTCGCCGGCCGGCGACGTCCACGCGTGCGTCGACATCGACATCGAGGTCGCCGCGGGCGAGCTGGTGGTGGTGAGGGGCGCGTCGGGCGCGGGGAAGACGACGCTGCTGAACCTGCTCGGCGGGCTCGACCGCCCGACGTCGGGGCGGGTGTGGCTCGGCGACGTCGAGGCGACCGCGCTCGACGAGGAGGCGCTCGCCGCGCTGCGACGGGAGCGGCTCGGGTTCGTGTTCCAGTCGTTCGGGCTCATCCCGATCCTCTCGGCGGCCGAGAACGTCGAGCTGCCGCTGCGCATCGCGAAGACGCCGCCCGCCGAGCGCGCCGACCGAGTCGCCGAAGCGCTGCGGCTCGTGGGCCTGGCCGACCACGCGGCGCAGCG
>NZ_RRYE01000614.1 GCF_004010105.1 Microbacterium sp. CPCC 204701 | reverse complement strand
CTCGCACGCGGGCGAGGTCGGCGTCGAGGGTCGCGGGCGACACGTGCAGCCGGTCGGCCGTGTCGAACACGTCGACGCCGTCGGGGCTGTCGAGCAGCGCTCGTACGAGGGTGTGAAGGCGGTCGCGGGGCGTGCCCGCCTCGCCCGCGGCGCGCAGCGCGGTCGCGGCGTCGGGTCCTGCGCGGTAGCCCTGCAGCCCCGACTCCACCGCGACACCGGGTACCACCCGGGCGTTCACGGCCGTGACGTACGACCGGATGCTGCGGGGTGTCACGCCCAGCGCGTCGGCGAGCGCGGATGCCGTGACCCAGTCCCCGTCGCGCACGAGGAGACCGAGCACACGGTCCTGTCGAGCTCGGGTCACGCTGCCCAGTCAATCACGCCCACCGCAGGCGCGGCCCGGCGTTTCCGCCCCCGCGGAAGAAGCACTGGTTGTCCCCTCCCAGCATTCTCACAAGAATGAGATCACGAGGAGGCGGGTCGATGAGGATCCTGGTGGTCTGCGGAGCGGGTGCCTCGAGCACCTTCGTCGCACAGCGTGTGCGCCACGCCGCTCACGACCGGGGCCTCGCCTACACCGCCTTCGCCGGCACCGAGCAGTCGCTTCCGATCGATCTCGATGCCGCCGACGTCGTCCTCGTCGGTCCGCATCTCACGCATGCGCTGGAACGCATCGAGCGGGATGCGGCCGCACGGGGCACGACGGTGGTGCTGCTGCCGACCGACATCTTCCGGGATCTCGACGGCACGCGGACGCTCGATCTGGTGCACGCCGCGGTCGGAGGCCTCGGGGGGCCGTTTCCGGCCGCGGACACCGCGCCCGAATGACACCAAGCCAGACCCGCCAGCAACGACCCAGCCACGACAGAGAGGTCACGACATGCCACCCATCTCACGCACGGTCCGCATCGGCTCGTCCCATGGACTCCACGCGCGCCCGGCGAAGCTGTTCGCGCAGGCGGCGAAGGATGCCGGCATCTCGGTGACCATCGCGAAGGACTCGGGCAGCCCGGTGAACGCCGCCAGCATCCTGGGCGTGATCGCGCTCGGCGTCGAGCAGGGCGACTACGTCACCCTCAGCGCGGACGGCGACGGCGCCGAGGCGACGCTCGACCGGCTCGCGGAGCTGCTGACCACC
>NZ_RRYE01000613.1 GCF_004010105.1 Microbacterium sp. CPCC 204701 | reverse complement strand
CGACCGGGCGGCCGGCCTCGAAGGTGACGGTGACGTCCTCGGCCTCGATCTCGACCGAAGGATCCCAGAAGCGCACCCCCATGATCGGCTCGACGGTCTCGAGCGACACGTCCAGGTGCTCCAGAGTCTTCGCCTCGTGCGTCGCGCCCCAGATGTTGGCATCCGTCGAATACGCCTTCTCAGCCGAGTCACGGTACGGGAAGCCGTGCTCGATGAGCCATTCGCTCATCTCTTTGCGGCCGCCGAGCTCGGTGACGAAGTCGGCGTCGAGCCACGGCTTGTAGATGCGCAGCGCCGGGTTGGCGAGCAGCCCGTAGCGGTAGAACCGCTCGATGTCGTTGCCCTTGTAGGTGGACCCGTCGCCCCAGATGTCGACGCCGTCCTCTTTCATGGCGCGCACGAGCAGCGTGCCGGTGACAGCGCGGCCGATCGGCGTGGTGTTGAAATAGGTGCGCCCGCCCGAACGGATGTGGAACGCGCCGCACGCGAGAGCGCCGAAGCCCTCCTCGACGAGGGCCGGCTTGCAGTCCACGAGGCGCGAGACCTCGGCGCCGTACTGCAGCGCCCGGTCGGGGATCGCCGCGATGTCGTCCTCGTCGGGCTGGCCGAGGTCGCCGGTGTACGTGCACGGGATCGCACCCTTGTCGCGCATCCACGCGACGGCGACGGAGGTGTCAAGGCCCCCTGAGAAGGCGATGCCGACGCGCTCGCCGACGGGCAGGGACTGAAGGACCTTCGACATGCCGCCAGTCTATTTGGCGGGAGCGCCGGCCTCGGCCGAACGTCATCTCGGCCCCTCGGGGTTCTTGCCCTCGGCAAGGCCGTGATCGGTTCGTGCCCTCGGGCGAGGCCCTGATCGGTTCGTGCCTCGAGCGATGCCGGTCCCCACGAGGTGATGGCAGGGTGAGGTTTCTCGGCACCCATCCCGCCGTGGGCTATGAAGGAATTCGGACGCCGCATGGCCGGCATCTGTTCGCCCGGCGCTGTGGTACCGGGTAGCTGGAGGGGGCCCGGATGGTTCAGGGGCGACGGAGCGCGCGCAGCCGTGCGGCGAGGCCGGGTGACGAACCCGGGCGCCGCCGTCAGGCGCGTGCCGGCGCGACGATCATCGCCGCCGTGTTGGCCGCCGCGTCCTTCGTCGTCGCCGCGCCGGCCG
>NZ_RRYE01000612.1 GCF_004010105.1 Microbacterium sp. CPCC 204701 | reverse complement strand
GCGCACCGGGGACGCGCGCGGGGCGGGTTGTGGGGAAGCTGCCCGCCCTCCGCGCGACCTCTCGTTCCGGCGGGACGAGCGGGCGGCGCGGATCGGGACCCGCCGCCCGCCACCCGGCCGGATGCCGCGAGGTCCGACCCGCCACGTTGGCGATGCACCGCTGATGCCCGAGGGGCCGCGCCTGTTCCAGAGTGCGATCTGGGATATCATGACCGACGTCCAGCTGCCGGCGGAGGCATCGCCGGCTTCGGGGGGTGCAGCAGTGCAGGAAGCACGCGTCGCGGTCGTCATCGAGGACGAGGAAGACATCCGGTCGCTTCTGTCGACCGTGCTGGCGCAGGCCGGCTTCGAAGTCCACGGCGCCGCGAACGGCGCGGAGGGTGTCGAGCTGGTGCGCACCCACCGCCCGCTGGTGACGACGCTCGACGTCAACATGGCCGGCATGGACGGGTTCGAGACCGCCAAGCGGATCCGCTCGATCAGCTCGACCTACATCGTGATGCTGACGGCACGCACGGAGGAGATCGATGCGCTGCAGGGCCTCGAGGCGGGCGCCGATGACTACGTCGCGAAGCCGTTCCGGCCTCGCGAGCTGCGCGCCCGGATCGATGCGATGCTGCGCCGCCCGCGGCATGTCGCGGCTGCCGGCGGCGATCCTTCGATGCCGTCGACCGCATTTGACGACGCGTGGCTCGAGCACCATGGCCTGAGCCTGAACCCCGAGACGCGCATCGTGACGGTTGACGGGGACGAGGTCGTGCTGACGCGCAGCGAGTTCGACATCCTCGCCGACCTGCTGTCCGGCGGGCGGCGGGTCAGGGCGAAGACCGACCTGGCGATCATGCTTCGCGGCGACCAGTCCGCCGCCGACTTCGTCAGTGACAGCGACGCGCGCGCGATCGAGGTGCACGTTGCGAACCTCCGCCGCAAGCTCGGCGAATCGCCATCCGACCCGAGATGGATCGAGACCGTGCGAGGGGTGGGCTACCGCCTGACGGCGTGAGACGGTTCCCACGGTTCCTCCGGCCCGGGCGCCCAGCGGCTACCCGGGGTCCGCCATCAGCACGGAGCTCTCGACGCTCGTCGCCGCGCGGCCCGCGGCCTCGCGGGCCACGCGCACGAGCTCGCCGCCGTGGTGCCCGACGGCGTCGCTCAGCGCGACG
>NZ_RRYE01000611.1 GCF_004010105.1 Microbacterium sp. CPCC 204701 | reverse complement strand
CCGTGCGGCGCGCGCCCGTCGCCGGCGCGGTCGAGCGAGCGCCGCGCGCGCTGTGCACGCCCTGGGCGGGCACCTCCCTCCCGACCCAGCGGGCGCTCCCCCACCCGATGACCGACGCCCACACCGGGAACAGCAGGATGCCGAGCACGGTCATGCCGGCTCCGTAGCCGAAGGCGACGCTGACGCGGTGGACGGCGACGGCGAAGACCACGATGCCGGCGAAGGGGACGAGCACGAGCAGGACCAGCCAGGGCGAGAGTCCCGCCAGCTGCAGCAGCACGATGCTGTTGAGGATCGGCACCCAGGCCTTCCAGTTCTCCTCCCCCGACTTGCGGAACACGGCCGACAGCGCGAGGGCGACCCAGAGGTACAGGCCGGCGGTCACCAGCAGGGCGAACAGCACCCCGAAGAGCACGCCCGAGACGTCGACGGCGGAGGCAGCGGTGGGAGTCATGGCATCGGACGCGCGGGCTCGGCCCGTCGTCTCCCCCTTTCGGCGATTCGCGTTCGGGCGCCCGGTTCGGGCGCCAGCGGTCGGAGCAACGATCTCAACGATACGGTCGCGGCGAGTCCGCGCCATACGCCGCGCTCACTCCGGAGGCCGCGACGCTCGGCCTCGACGGCCTCCCAGTACTCGCGGGCCTCGTCGTCGGCGACCGTCGCGTGCGAGAAGACCGCGCGGTCGGCCTCGCGGGCGAGGTCGGGTCCTGACGGCGTCGCGAAGGATGCCGCGAGCTCGGTGCGGGTGAGCATGCGGGGCGCCTCGCGACCGGCATCCACCGCCGAATCGACGTACTCGTCCCAGGCCCCCGAGATCCGTGCGGCAGGCGTGGCGGCCCGGCGGCGGCCCCGGCGACGCGCGGCCTTCACCCCGACCACGATCAGGAACGGGCCGAGCGCGAGAGCCAGCAGGAGCAGCACGATGCCCGACGCACGCAGCACCGGCAACAGCCATGCGAGGTCGACGCCCGATTCGTCCTCGTCCGGGCGATCTGACGCGGAGTCCTCCTGCGCAGGGTCGGGCGGAACGACCTCCTCGACCGATTCGGGGCGCACCTCCGTGACGTTCTCGGGGTCGCGCTGCTCGGTGACGTCGAGGCTCGGCGACTGCTCGTACTGGGGCGTGACGTCGATGGGGACCCACTGCCCGCCGGTCGACTGAAC
>NZ_RRYE01000610.1 GCF_004010105.1 Microbacterium sp. CPCC 204701 | reverse complement strand
ACCGGATCGACGCCGCCGCCCGACGACGCCGCCGTGCCCGCGCCGCGCTCCTCAGCGCGCTCGATGGCGTCCGAGCCGAGAGGAGCCGTCGGCGTCGGCGTCGACCGGGGCGCGGCCGGGTCGACCTCGCCCAGCTGCCCGGGCGTGGTCGAGGCGGGAGAGAACGAGGTCGGAACGCCGAGTCCCGACGTCGGCTCGAACGAGATCCAGCCGATGCCCGAGAAGTACACCTCGGGCCACGCGTGCAGCTGCGAGCTCGACACCGTGTACACCGGCTGCCCGTCGACGGATTCCGTCGTCGGCTCGCCCGGAAGATACCCGACGACGATGCGCGACGGCATGTGGAGGGTCCGCGCCATGAGGGCGAACGCCGACGCGAAGTGCACGCAGTATCCCTCGCGCACGTCGAGGAACTGCGCGACGGCTTCGGCGCCGCTGCCGTCGAAGCCGGCCTCGACCGGAGCATCGAGGGAGTACTGGAACTCGCCGCCGCGGAACCACCGCTGCAGTGCCACCAGCCGGTCGTAGTCGTTCGTGGCGCCGGCGGTCACCTCGGCGGCGAGCTCGCCGATCACCGGCGGCACATCCGCCGGCAGCTGCGTGGTCTCGTCGCGCACCTGTCCGCCGCTCGCAGTCGCGGCACGGGCCTGCTCGAGCGACGGACGCGCGACCGCGTAACGGACGTCGTAGTCCTGACCCTGCGTCGACCCCGATCGCGACATCACGGTGCGGTTGTACGGCATCGCTCCCCAGGTGCCCTCGAGTCCCGTCACCTCGATCGCAGGGTACGGGACCGGCGCCCACGGCGAGGCGAGGTTGACGACCTCGAGGTTCGACAGGTACTCGGTCACCCGGATTTCGGGGTCGACCGCGATGCCTCCGAGCGCGCGCTCGCTCTCGACCGACACCGACTGCGCGCGGTCGGGCTCCCACACGCCGCCGTCGAAGCGCGAGAGTGTGGTGGCGCGCAGGTAGGGGACGGTCGGCGAATCGGTGCGCAGCCGCATCACCTCGATCTCCTGCGGCCGCCGCAGATCGTCGCCGAGCTGAAGCGTCGCGTCGATGCCGGGCCCGGGGCCCACGCCCGCGCCGGCGCGAGCCACGGGCTGCGGGAGCATCGGCGTCGCGACGACCGCGACCACCACCGCGATCGCCCCGATGCCGATCG
>NZ_RRYE01000061.1 GCF_004010105.1 Microbacterium sp. CPCC 204701 | reverse complement strand
AGCGGTCATCCGCTCGGTGCGCGCCCGTTCGGCGTCCGCGCGGGCGTGTTCGAGAGCGGCCTGCTCACGCTCGGCGAGCGCGCGCTTGGCGAGCCGCTGCTGGGCGGCCGCGGTGCGCGCGCTGAGCTCCAGCCGCACCTCGTCGGGTGTTTCGCTCGTCTCGGCGAGCACGCGCAGGGCCTGGTTCAGACGCACCGCGTTGCGCTCGGCCGCGTCGAACTGGCGTCGGCTGTGCCACGACGGCAGCAGGTACACCAGCCACAGGAGCACAGCGACGAGGACGATGACGCCCCCGCCCAGCACCTGCCCACCCATGCAGACCACGGTATGCGACGGATGCCTTCAGCCCCGGCATCCGTTCGCGTGTTGCGCTACGCGTGCAGGCGGTCGGAAGGCGGCACGGTCGCCGCGCCCTGCGGGGCGTGGCCCGAGATCCAGCGCTGCAGCACGCCATCGGGCACGTCTTCCCGCACCAGCGCGAACGCGTAGTGGTCGCGCCAGTCGCCGTCGATGTGGATGAACCGCCGCCGCAGCCCCTCGTAGCGGAACCCGAGCTTCTCGACGACCCGCAGGCTCGCGCGGTTCTCTGGCCGGATGCAGATCTCCATGCGGTGCAGGCGCAGCTCCGAGAAGCACGCGTCGGTCGCCAGCGCCACGGACGTCGGCGTGATGCCGCGGCCTGCGAACCGCTCGCTCACCCAGTAGCCGATGGTCGCCGAGGCGAGGGATCCGCGCGCGATCCCCCACACGTTGAGCTGGCCGGCGATCTCGCCGTCGTACTCCATGACGAAGGGCACCCCGGCGCCGTCACGGTACTGCTGCAGCAGGCGCTTCACACCGGCCCGCATGTCGAACGAGACCGGGCCATCGGGGCTCGTCGCCTCCCACGGCCGCAGCCATCCGCGGTTCGAGAGCAGCTCGTTCTGCAGCACGCGCGCGTCACGCTGCTTCACCAGCCGGATCGACACCGGCCCGTGCCGGCGGGGAGCCGTCAGATCCACATGACCCCCTCGAACGGGCGGCGTCAGAGATTCGCCGCGAACTCCTTGAACCAGGGACGCAGCTCGGGACCGAGATCATCGCGATCTGTCGCGAGCTGCACGATGGCCTTGATGTAGTCCACCCTATCGCCGGTGTCGTAGCGACGGCCACGGAAGACCACGCCCCGCACGCCCGGTCCGTCGGGGTCGGACGCGAGCTCCTGCAGCGCGTCGGTGAGCTGGATCTCGCCGCCCTTGCCCGGCTCGGTGCGCTCGAGGATGTCGAACACGTTCGGCGAGAGCACGTAGCGCCCGATGATGGCGAGGTTCGACGGCGCGTCTTCCTTCTTCGGCTTCTCGACGAGTCCGGTGACGGTCACGACGCCATCGTGCGACGCCTCCTCCACCGACGCGACGCCGTACATGTGGATGTGGTCGGGGTCGACCTCCATGAGCGCGACGACCGCGGCGCCCGTGCGCTCGTGCTCGGCGATCATCGTGGTCAGCAGCTCGTCACGCTCGTCGATGAGGTCGTCGCCGAGCATGACCGCGAAGGACGAATCGCCCACGTGGGCGCGGGCACGCAGCACCGCGTGTCCGAGTCCCTTGGGCTCGCCCTGGCGCACGAAGTGGATGTCGGCGAGGTCGCTCGAGGCGACGACACGCCGCAGGCGATCGTCGTCGCCCTTGTCCTTCAGCTTCTCTTCGAGCTCGGGGACCGAGTCGAAGTGGTTCGAGATCGCGTTCTTGTTGCGCCCGATGATCACGAGGATGTCGTCGATTCCGGCCTGCGCGGCCTCCTCCACGACGTACTGGATGGCCGGCTTGTCGACGACCGGGAGCATCTCTTTGGGCATCGCCTTCGTCGCGGGGAGGAAGCGGGTGCCGAGTCCCGCGGCCGGAATGACGGCCTTGATCGAGGTGTGGGGCATCCCCCGATTGTACGGGGCCGCCCCGCGTCCGCAGTGTCCGCGGGCGGGGCTCGGTATCATGCGCCGTAGAATCGACGGCATGTCCGACGCGATCGCCGACCAGAAGCGAGCGCTTCGCGCCGAACTCCGGGAGCGCCGTCAGCTGCTGTCGGAGCAGGCACGCGAAGCGGCTGCGTCCGGCATCCACGCGCAGCTCGACGCGCTCGTGGCCGAACACGGCGCCCGATCGATCTCGTGCTTCCTGTCGACGACGACAGAACCCGGCACCCGATCGTTCGTGACGGATGCGGTGGCCCGAGGCATCCGCGTGCTCCTTCCCGTCACGCGCACCGACGGACTGCTCGACTGGGCGGTCGCGACGGCCGAGGGCGACATCGCCGAGGGCATGTACGGCCTCCCTGAGCCGGCCGGCGAGCTGCTCGGACCGATCGCGGTGAACGACGTCGACCTGCTCGTGATCCCGGCGGCCGCCGTCGACGGCACCGGGATGCGGCTCGGCTGGGGGCGCGGCTTCTTCGACAAGACGCTCGGATCGATGGAGCGTCGCCCGCCCGTCTACGCGGTCGTCTACGACTCCGAGCTCGTCGACGAGGTGCCCAGCGACATCCACGACCAGCGCGTGACCGGGGTCGTCACCCCCACCCGCACGATCACCCTCGCGCCCGCGCGGCGCTGAACCACCGAGAGAGACATGCCCACCTACGCCTACGCCTGCAAGCACTGCGGCCACCGCTTCGACGCCGTACAGTCCTTCGCCGAGCCCGCCCTCACCGAATGCCCCGAGTGCGGCGGGCCCCTGCGCAAGGAGTACGGTTCGATCGGCGTGACCTTCAACGGCTCCGGCTTCTACCGCACCGACTCCCGCACGGCCCCGTCGGATCCGGGATCCAGCGGCAAGGCCGCTGGCGACTCGTCGTCCACTTCGACATCATCGAAGACCGAGGCGAAGACCTCACCCGCACCGTCGGGAACGTGACCGGCACGCGCCGGAGTCAGAGAAGGGGCCTCCCGTGATCAAGGGATTCAAGGAGTTCATCCTCCGAGGCAATGTCATCGACCTCGCGGTCGCGGTCGTCATCGGCGCCGCGTTCACCGCGGTGGTCAACGCGATCGTGTCGAGCATCATCGACCCGCTCATCGCGCTCGTCTGGAAGCCCGACGAGAACGGCGAGATCGGCATCGCGGTGCAGGGTCTCTGGGGTGAGGTCACCTTCCCCATCAGCGACCTCATCAACGCGGTCATCGCGTTCCTGGCAGTGGCGGTCGTCGTGTACTTCGTGTTCGTCTATCCGATGAACCGCATCAAGGAGCGCGCCGCCGCGAAGGCCGGTGTCTCGCCCGCCGACGAAGAGCCGCAGCTGCCGACCGAGCAGGAGCTCCTGGTACAGATCCGCGACCTGTTGGAGAAGCAGAAGGTCTGATCTCGAGTCAGTAGTGCGGCGGGACGTCGCGCTTCAGGCGCTCGTCGTTCGGCCCCGATGAGATCCCGGATGCCTCGGCCGAGGCATCCGGGATCTCTTCGTCTGCACGAGAGGGCTCCGTGGTCGTGCCAGGAGCGGGCGTCAGCTTCGCGCGGCGCGAACCGGGCACCCGCTCGATGCGCTGCCGGTCACTCTCCGACATCGATCGGCTGCGTCTCGCGGTCGACGCGCGGCGCGTCGGGCGGAACGCCGAGCATGTCGGCGATGCGCCTGGCGACGTCGGCAGGGTCGCGGTACAGGTCGAAGGAGTGCACGCGCACGTAGTGCCAGCCGAGTCGGCGCAGGATCTGCGGACGCAGACGCAGCGACTCGCGCAGCGACTCCCCGATCGTCTCGGGGTCGCTCTCGACCACGACCGCCTTGCCGTCGTACTGCGCGACCAGGGGCAGCAGCCCGCGGTAGTGCACGTCGACCGAGAGGCCCACCCGGCGCAGCTCGCGCGCCAGTGCGAGCGTGAGGGGATCGGCGAGGTCTTCGAGCCGCGCCTCGCGCGCGCGGGCAGCGAGGCCGCCGAGGATCGACATGAGCGTGGCAGCGCCGTACTCGAGGCGCCCGTCGTCGAACGCGGACGGGCGGATCGACGACACGATCACCATCGAGCGGCGCGCGCGCGTCATGCCGACGGTGAGCAGGCGCTCGCCGTCCGGCGTCGACAGATCGCCGAAGTCGCTCAGCACGCGGCCGTGCTTGGTCAGGCCGAAGCCGAGCGAGAAGATCACGCGGTCGCGGCTCTCGGCGACGGACTCCTCGAGCGTGAGCACAGCGAACGGCTCGGCGGTCTCGCGCGAGACGAAGTCCGCCACGTCGGAGCGGCCCGCGAACGCGGACTCGACGGCCGCGCGGATGCGCTCGGCGTGGCGTGCGCTCGCCGTGACGACCATGAGGGACTCGGTGCCGCGGTTCACCGCGTGCTCGACCACGAGCGTCACCACGCGCGCGACCTCGGCGTCGGGGCTCTCCACGGCGCCCGTCACCGGGTCTGGCGTGCCGTGGCCGCCCTCGACGTAATCCACCGCGAGGCTGCCGCGCCCGAGGTACGAGCCTGCCCACGGCAGCGACACCAGCTCTCCGCCGTAGAACGCGTCGTTGACGAGGGCCGCCAGGTCCTCGCCACCGGCGCGGTAGCTGCGCGTCAGCGTCTCGACAGGCAGCAGCTCGGCGAGGCGCTCGAACACGCTCGTCGAGTCGAACGGCACCTCGTCCTCGTCCTCGAGCTCGACCTCGGCCGTGCTCCCCGGGACGGCGGAGCCGGTGCCGCTCCCCGCCGCGACGCGGAACGGCGTCGGCTTCTGGGTGACCGGATCGCCGAACGCGACGATCTGCCGGGCGCGGCGCAGGGCGGGTGCGGACTCGGCGAGGCACAGAGCCCCGGCATCCGCCATCACCACCACGTCGAACACCGCACGATCGGGGATCCGCGGGACCTCGTACGGCGACGCCAGCCACACCGGCGCGAGCGTGCGCGACAGCGACGGGGCGAGCGTGAAGAGCTCGGCGGGCGTGGTCGCGCCGCGCTTCAGGGCGGCCCGGAGCGCCGCTGCCTCCGGCGCGTGGTCGACGATCCCGATCCGCCACTGCGTCGCGAGATGGGCCGCGAGGAGCGGTCCGGATGCCGCGGCATGGGCCTCGTCGACGAGCCGGAAGTCGCGCTCCAGCCGGTCGACCACCGCCGTGTTCGCGCCCAGGACGGCGCGGTCGGTGCGAAGGAGCAGCTCGAGAGCCGACTGCCACCACGCGTACTCGAGCTCGGCGGCGACCTGGTCTTCGGGAACGTGCCGCACCGACAGCTCGAGCAGGAGCGGCTCGAGGCCGAGGGCGGCGAGTTCGCTGCGCAGCGTCGCACGCTCCTTGAGGTTGTCGAACACGTCGGAGTCGGCTGCGAGTCCCGCGAGCGTGCGCACGAGATGCTTCACGGGAAGCGTCGAGAGCCGATCGGCGTCGGTGCGGCCGAGCACGGCATCGAGTTCGGCGAGCTCGGCCTCCACGCGCTGCCACGACACCTGGACGTCGGCGAGTCCGAGCGGCAGCTCCGGCGTCACGCCGGCATCGACATAGCGCTGCCACTCGGTGCGCTGCTGCTGGATGCGCACGAGCGCCTCGTACATGTCGGGCACGTGGACGCCGGGCCGGAGGTACTCACGCGACAGGCGCCGCAGGCGGCGGCGGTTCGGTCCACTCATGTCGGGAGCGTCGCGGCGCGGGGCATGCGCCTGGATGAGCTCGCCCAGCGGGCGCTCGAACACCGTGAGGCTGAAGCGGTCGAGCGAGTCGCGGATGCCCTGCAGCAGCCGCAGGTACGTGCCGAGCTCGGTGATCGTCTGGAACGGCCGCATGCGGGTCTGGCCGATGAGCTCGTACCCGCGTTCGAGGAGGCCGGGCACATCGCTGCGGTGAAGCTTGCCCGCGAGCGCGTGCGCCGCGCGCGCCTGATCCACCGTCGCGAACGTGACGCCGTACCACGGAGAGTCGTCGGGGCCGAAGCGGAATTCGCCCAGACGCGCAGCCGTCGCGAGCTTGGCGGCCGCCTCCGCCCTGGTCGTCGCGAGCGCCTCGAGCGCGTGAGCGTCGAAACGGGCCTGGGTGGACGGCGCGGGTGTGCGCTCGGCCAGCGCTGCGAGCGCGCGAAGGATCTCGAGCACCGACACTCCGAGCGACGGATGCCGTGACGTCACGGCGGTGCGGTAGTCCCGCAGCACTCCGCGCAGGCGCACGAGAGCGTCGTCGATGTCGGCGACCTTCGGCGCCTCGGCCTTCTCGTTGCGGCCGATGGCGCGGATGAGGTCACGCTGCAGCCGGTCGGGAGAGACCGCGAGGCCCGGCAGTCCGACGCCGGCCAGGCGGTGGCGCACGCCGTCGAGCGTGGAACGGCGTGCGCTGACGACGAGCACGCGCTTGCCTTCGCGCACGAGCGCGCCGATCGCGTTGATCACGGTCTGCGTTCCGCCGGTGCCCGGAAGCGTGTGGACCACGAGCGACTGGCCGGCGGCAATGCGCGCGAGCACGCGCTCCTGCTCGGAGTCGGCGTCGAGCAGGAGCATGTCGGCGGCGGGAGGACGCGCGTCCGGGCTCGTGAGCTCGGGGATCTCTCGCCGGACCGTGATGGCCTCGCGGTCGGCAGGATGCCCGGCGAGCGCGTTGAGCACCGGATGGTCGAGGTCGGCCGCGTCGGCGGCCATGCCGCCGCCGACGTCGGCGAAGCTCGACACGAGCAGACGCGGCTTGACCGCATACCTGTCGATCGACGCCGTCAGTGCGCGCAGATGATCGATGACCGGCTGCGGCTTGAACACCCCGCCGTCGTAGGCGAGGGCCGCGAGACCCCCGGCGTCGATCGCGATGCCGAAGTGCGTGCGCATCGCGCGCACGAGCTCGGGGTTGACCGAGAACGTGCCGTGGAGCTTCAGCTCGAAATCGCCGTGGTGCCGCCGGATGGCGAGCGGGCGCAGCAGCACCGGGGCGGAGCACGCCAGGCCGCCGATGCGCCAGTGCGCGAGGCCGACGGCGAGCCGCACCGTGTCGAGCCCGCGGGTCGTGCGCAGTTCGAGGCCCTTCGCGGTGATGCGCTCGGCGGCCAGGCGCGCGTTGCGCAGCGCGACCTCGTCGCGGAAGAGGTTCGACAGCAGCGTCGAGCGCCCGGTGATGAACTGGGGAAGGCTCCCCGGGTGGGCCTTGGTGATCTCGATCGCCGAATCGGCCGCGTCGGTGAAGTGCAGCAGCGTCGAGCGGCCGCCCAAGGCGGCCGACTGCATACGAAGCCGGTCGCGTTCCTGCTCCGCGATATGGACGACCGTGACGTCCGGTTCGGCGAGCCCGAGGTCGCCGGGGGTCACGTCGTACCCGGGCACGGCGTCCTCTGCGCCGACCACGGCGCTCCGTTCTCCTCGCCACACACGAGCCACCCTAAGCGCGACACGCCCAGGCCACTTGCAATGGACCTGAGTTTCGCGGTATTGACGGCGTCGCCGATCGCCGGCTCCTCCCCAGCCGTCTCGGCGCGGCGGCTTCCCACAGTCGTGGACCCCCGCGATCCACGGGCTCCACCTCCGGGCCAGGATGGTGCCATGACCTCGCAGGATCCGCCCCGCTACCGAGTCCACCCCTCGCCGATCGGCGACATCCTGATCGTCACGACGGCCGACGGCATCGTGTCGCTCCACCCTTTCGACGGCCCCCTCCACCCGGAGCTCGAACGCGCGGCGCTGCAGCTGCGAGCTCTCCCCCTCCCCGACGATCCCGCCGCCGACCCCGACGGGGCCGCCGCAGCCGACGCCGCTGCCGCGCAGCTCGACGAGTACTTCGACGGCGAGCGCCGCGAGTTCGACCTGCGGCTGGACTGGCGGCTCGTCCGCGGCTTCACGCGCGCGGCGCTCGAGGCCGTGCGCGACATCCCGTACGGAGAGACGGCCGGCTACGGCGAGGTCGCGATCGCGGCCGGCAGTCCACGTGCCGCGCGTGCCGTCGGTACCGCGTGTGCGACGACGCCCTTCTCGATCGTCGTGCCCGTGCACCGTGTGGTGCGATCCGACGGCTCGCTCGGCGAGTACGGCGGGCATCCCCACGTGAAGCGGTACCTGATCGACCTCGAGCAGGCGCAGGGCGTGTAGGCCGTCCTCGCGCCGCGCGGCCCGGGCGGAACGCTCCACCGGGCCGCGCACTCGTGGACGAGCCCGCAGCCGCTCCGCGGCCCGGTGGTAGGGTCGACGCTACGAAAGCGGGCGAGGATGCCGTCACCCCGGAGGTAGGTAGTCGTGGGCGCGCCACTGTCTGGGTCGGACGCGATCGCGGATCCCGATGTCCATGCCCTGGACCGCGCCGTGGCCGATCTCGTGCGTCGGACGCGGTTCCCCGTCGCCTTCGGCGGTCTCGCGCGAGGCGACGCCATCCATGTCACGTCGATTCACGGCGCCCGCACCCGCAGCCTCGACGGGCTCGTCGTGGAGGCCTCGCGAGGCCTCGGCGGCCGCGCGCTCGTCGAGAAGCGCCCGAGGCTGGCCCTGGACTACCGCTCGGCCCGCAGCATCACGCACGACTACGACCGCGCCGTGCTGGGCGAGGGGATCGCGACGCTCTTCGCCGTCCCGGTGATGGTCGGCGACCGGGCGCGAGGGGTCATCTACTGCGGTTCGTGGGCGGGCGTGCCGGTGGGCGACGTCGTGTCCCGCTCAGCGTTCGCGGTGGCCGACGCGCTGTCGCGCGAGCTGCAGATCCGTGAGGAGGTGCAGCGCCGGATCGCGCGCGCCCCGAGACCCGAGAACGGCGGGCGGATGCCGGCATCCGCCCGCGAAGAGCTTCGGCAGACGTACGCCGAGCTGCGCAGCATCGCCTCGGTCGTCGACGATCCGCTGCTGCGGGCACGGCTTCATCGCCTCGAGCAGCGCCTCGCCGCGCTCTCGCACGACGCCGGCGAGCCGGCGCTCGACCTCGACGTGAAGCTGTCGCCGCGCGAGACCGATGTGCTGGCGTGCGCCGCGCTCGGGGCGACCAACGCCGAGATCGCCGCGGCCCTCGGCCTGCGCGAGGGCACGGTCAAGTCCTACCTCCAGTCGGCGATGGCGAAGCTGGATGCCTCGACCCGGCACGCCGCTGTCGCCACGGCGCGCCGCGCAGGACTGCTGCCGTAATCCGCATTTGCCGCCGCGCGAATTGCGTGCATAATCCGCGTCAGTCGCACGACCCAATAGTCGCGCGCGACAATTGCGCGTATCGTGCTTTCATGGCTCGCAGAATCGTGCATCAGCTCGTCGACGACATCGACGGAACCCTTTTGGAAGTCGGAGAGGGCGAAACCGTCCTTTTCTCGATCGACGGCGTCGCCTACGAGATCGACCTCACCGCCGAGAACGCGGCCGCGCTGCGCGGTGCGCTCGAGCGATACACGAAGGCGGCACGTTCCGTCTCGTCTTCGCGGGCGAGCGCGGGATCGTCCAGCGGGGGCGCGCGCAGGCGGCGCCGCACCGGCCAGCAGGACTACAGCAGCGTGCGCGAATGGGCCAAGCAGAACGGCTACAAGGTGTCGGAACGGGGCCGGGTTCCGGCATCCGTTCTCGAGGCGTACGAAGCGGCGCACTGACGCACGGCCCGTCGCCTTTACGCGCGGCCCGCGGTTTTCGCGCCGGCGGCGAGATGCATCAGAATATCGTCGACTTTCTCTTTCGCGTCGCCGAACAGCATCTGCGTGTTCTCGCGAGAGAACAGCGGATTCTGCACGCCGGCATATCCGGACGCCATCGAGCGCTTGAACACGATGACGTTCTGCGCCTCCC
Organism: Microbacterium sp. CPCC 204701; assembly: GCF_004010105.1. GTDB lineage: Bacteria > Actinomycetota > Actinomycetes > Actinomycetales > Microbacteriaceae > Microbacterium. Next base: position 2,226 of record NZ_RRYE01000061.1, on the reverse strand, counting down.
ACACCCGGATGACGGGCATTCCTGCGATCGGGCTGCCGGGGTCTTCTGCGGCCGCAGGGTTGACGGTGTCGTTCGCGCCGATGACGAGCACGACGTCGACCTGTGAGAGGTCGTCGTTGATCTCGTCCATCTCGAGGACGATGTCGTAGGGCACCTTGGCTTCGGCCAGCAGGACGTTCATATGTCCGGGCAGCCGGCCCGCGACGGGATGGATGCCGAACCTCACGTCGGCGCCGCGCTCGCGCAGCTTCGCCACGAGGTCGGCGACGCCGTGCTGGGCCTGCGCCACCGCCATGCCGTAGCCCGGCGTGATGACGACCGAGCTCGCATTCGCGAGAAGGTCGGCGGCGCTCTCGGCGTCGATCTCGCGGTGCTCGCCGAGCTCTGCGTCGTCGCTGCGCGGCGCCTCGATGCCGAAGCCGCCGGCGATCACCGAGAGAAACGATCTGTTCATCGCCTTGCACATGATGTAGCTCAGATACGCGCCCGACGATCCCACCAGCGCGCCGGTGACGATGAGCAGATCGTTGTTCAGCAGGAAGCCCGCCGCCGCGGCGGCCCAGCCCGAGTAGCTGTTGAGCATCGACACGACCACCGGCATGTCGCCGCCGCCGATCGACGCGACGAGGTGCCACCCGAGCGCCAGGGCGAGCAGTGTGACGAGCACGAGCAGCCACAGCTCGGGCGTGATGACGTACCAGACGGTGAGCACGAGGAACGCGACCAGCGCTCCGACGTTGAGCACGTTCTTTCCCGGCAGCATCAGCGGCTTCGACGACATCCGCGCCGAGAGCTTCAGGAACGCCACGATCGAGCCCGTGAAGGTCACGCCGCCGATGAAGACGCCGATGAACACCTCGGCGTGGTGGATGTCGGCGAGCGCCCCGGTGAGCCCCGTGTCGTAGAGCGAGCCGTTCCAGCCGACCAGCACGGCGGCCAGCCCCACGAACGAGTGGAGAAGGGCGATGAGCTCCGGCATCCCCGTCATCTCGACGATGCGCGCCCGCCACAGCCCGACCGCGCCGCCCACGACGACCGCGATGACGAGGAGCACGAGACCGGTCGTCGCCGACGGCTCGGCCCAGGCGGCGGCCGCGGTCAGCCAGATCGTCGCGACGAGTGCGATCGCCATGCCGACGATGCCGAAGGTCACGCCGCGGCGACTGGTCTCGTGCCTGCTGAGCCCCGCGAGGCTGAGGATGAACAAGAGCGCGGCGACGATGTAGGCGGCCCCCGCGACCGCACCCGCGACGGCGGTCATCGGGCCTCACCCTTCTGGAACATCGCGAGCATGCGCCGCGTGACGGCGAACCCGCCGAAGATGTTGATGCTCGCTACGAGCACCGCGATCGCAGCCAGGATCTGAACCGTCAGGTCGGGCGCCGTGATCTGCACCATCGCACCGACGACGATGATGCCCGAGATCGCGTTCGTCACGCTCATGAGCGGAGTGTGCAAGGCGTGGGCGACGTGGCCGATGACATAGAAGCCCACGACGATCGCGAGCGTCAGCACCAGGAAGTGCTGGGGCAGCGGGGGCGGCGCGAAGGCGCAGATCGCGAACAGCGCCGCGATGCCGGCCACGACGAGCCACATGCGCGCCCTCGGCGACATCGGGTTCTTCGCCGGGACGCCGGCCCCCGCCCCCGGCAGGGCGGCCTTCGGTGCCGCTGGCGGTGCCGACACCTGCACCGGGGGCGGCGGCCACATCGCCTCTCCCTCGCGGACCACCGTCACCGTGCGCTGTACGACGTCGTCGAAGTCGAGGGCGAGCGTGCCGTCCTTGGCCGGGGTGAGAAGCTTCACGAGGTTCACGAGGTTCGTCGCGAACAGCTGCGACGCCTGCTGCGGCAGACGCCCGGGCAGATCCGTGTAGCCGAGGATCACGACGCCGCCCTCGGTCACGACCCTCTCCCCCGCGACCGACCCCTCGACGTTGCCGCCCTGCGCCGCGGCCATGTCGACGATGACGCTTCCGGGCTTCATGCTCGCGACATCCGCCGCCGTGATGAGCCGCGGGGCCGGCCGGCCCGGGATGAGCGCCGTCGTGATGATGATGTCGACGTCGGCAGCCTGCTCCGAGTAGATCTCGGCCGCGCGCCGGTCGTACGCCTCGCTCGTCGCCTTCGCGTACCCGTCGGCCGATACCTCCTTCGCCTCGTCGGGCACGATGACCTCGAGGTACACGCCGCCGATCGATGCCACCTGATCCGCCACCTCCGGTCG
>NZ_RRYE01000609.1 GCF_004010105.1 Microbacterium sp. CPCC 204701 | reverse complement strand
GCGGGCGGCGAGTCAGCCGTCGCACCCGCGGTGGGGGCATCCGTCGCACCCGCACCGCGCACCGCGGCCCACAGCCCGCCCGCGAACGCGAGGGTCGCCAGCACCATCCCCGCGACGCCGGGGACCTGGCCGAGCCCGGGTGTCGCGATGACGTCCTGGCTCGTGGCGAGGCTCGTCATGCCGATCCCGAAGATCGCGAGGGCGACGAACGCGACCGTCGCGAACGCGAGCGCCGTGACCGGGCGGACCTGCCCGCCATCGCGTCCCGGCGCCCCGTCCGTCACGGCCGGACGATCTGCGGCCCGGCCTCGAGCGTGCGCTCGTACTCTCGCTGCGCCTCGACGTTCAGCTCGGTGACGCGCTTGCCGCGCGCGGCAGCCCACGCGCCGAACCAGATGGTGAGCTCGCGGCCGATGACGAACGCCGCGAACGCCATGGGCGTGAGCAGCTCGGCCCCCACCAGTTCCTGGCCCTGGCTGAGGGTGAGGTCCCAGAACGGCGCCTGGAACAGGGCGCCGAGGAGGTGCCCGCCGTATGCGGCGAAGCCGACGAGGAGACCGAAGACCACCCACGCGCCCCAGCGGCCGCGGTTGATGATGGCCCCGAGCAGCCAGAACGCGATGAAGAAGACGATGACCGGCACCCACAGCGACCACGTCGCGAGATGCTCGATGGCCACGGTGCGGACGTTCTCGGCGGTCACGTCGCCGCGGATCGCGCCGACGCCGAGCCACACGGCGAAGTAGAGGATCGCGAACGACAGCGCTGCCAGCAGGCCGATGGCGCCCGCCGCGGCGCGGTTCCCGCGAGGTCGCGGGGCCTCCGGCGCCTGCACGAAGATCGGCTGCGGCGCCGCTGAGGCGGTGTACGCGGGTTCCGACACAGGCTCGCTCGGCGTCACGACCGGCGTCGCGACGACCGTCGGCGAGTCGTCGGCGGGGGCGTACACCGCGGTATCGGCGGCGGGGGAACCGTAGTCCAGGGACGCCGCCTCCGGGGTGTCCCACGGGTCGGGCTCGACGGCAGCGGCTGGCTCGGCGTCCGAGGCGCCGGCGGCGTTCACGGCGGGGGTCGGGGCATCCGGCTCGGCGGAGGTCGAGGGCGACTCGGCGCGGGATTCCGCGGAGGCGTCGGCCGAGCCATCCGTCCGCTCGGATGCCTCCGTGCCCG
>NZ_RRYE01000608.1 GCF_004010105.1 Microbacterium sp. CPCC 204701 | reverse complement strand
GGCGGCCCTGCGGGCACCGGGGCCGACGACCGCCTGAGGGATCGCGATCCCTCAGCGGCGGGCGAGCGCCTCGTCGATCATCGCGACGACGTTCTCGGTGCCGGAGCGGGTGCCGACGGATGCCGCGGCCTCGGTCATCCGCGCGCGCTCGCTGTCGTCGGCCAGGAGCGGCACGACCTGGGAGCGCACGCGAGCACCTGTGAACTCGGCATCCGGGATGATGACCGCCGCTCGTGCGCGCACCGCCGACGCGGCGTTGAGCGCCTGCTCGCCGTTTCCCACCGCATACGGCACGTACACGGCGGGGATGCCGAGCGCGCTGATCTCGCTCACCGTCGCGGCGCCCGCGCGCGAGACGATGACGTCCGCCAGCGCGAAAGCGAGGTCCATGCGGTCGAGGTAGCGCCGGACGGCATAGCCCTCGGCGCCGGGGTCGGCGAGCTCCGAGCGCTCGCCCGTGGCGTGCAGCAGCTGCCATCCGGCGGCCAGCACATCGCGCCAGGCGGCGTCGTGTCCCTCGCCGAACGCCTCGTTCAGCCGTCGGGCACCCAATGACCCGCCGAAGACGAGGAGGACGGGGCGGGACGAATCGAGACCGAAATGCTCGGCGGCCTCGGCGCGGAGCGCTTCGCGGTCGAGTGTCACGATCTCGCGGCGCAGCGGCATCCCCACGACCCGCGATCGCTTGAGCGGAGTGCCCTCGAAGGCGACGCCGACAGCGGCCGCCCGACGGGCGCCCAGGATGTTCGCCAGCCCGGGGCGGGCGTTGGCCTCGTGGACGACGACCGGGATCCGCTCGCGGCGCGCGGCGACATACGCGGGCGCCGAAGCGTACCCGCCGAAGCCGACCACGACGTCGACGCCACGCGACGCGATGTGGGCACGCACCTGTCCGATCGCGCGGCGGAGCTGCCCGGGGAACGCCACGGCGGCGCGGCTCGGGCGCCGCGGGAAAGGCACCTTGTCGACGATCAGCAGCTCGTACCCGCGCTCGGGGACGAGCCGGGACTCCAGGCCTTCGCGGGTGCCGAGCACGAGCACGTGCACGTCGGGGTCGCGGTCGCGCAGCGCGTCGGCGACGGCGAGGAGCGGGTTGACGTGGCCGGCGGTGCCACCGCCGGCGAGGAGGTACGTCGTCACTCCCCGAGCCTACCCGGACGTCGGGTCGCG
>NZ_RRYE01000607.1 GCF_004010105.1 Microbacterium sp. CPCC 204701 | reverse complement strand
CGGGCGCCGACGAACGCGAGGCGCCGGCGGCCCTGCTCGAACAGGTGCTCGGCGGCGAGCCGGCCGCCGGCGACGTCGTCGAACGACACCGAGGCGAGCTCGTCCCGCTCGTCGACCGCGTCGACGAGCACGACGGGGATGCCGCGCCCGCGCAGCCGCTGCAGCCAGGGCTCGAGCGGACCGAAGGGACTCACGAGCGCCCCCTCGACCTGTACCCGCTCGAACAGCTCGAGGTGGTCGCGCTCCTTGGCGATGTCATCGCTGGAGTTGCCGACCAGCACGCGCAGGCCGGCCGCCGACGCGGCGTCCTCGGCACCGGCGACCATGTCGGCGAAGAACGGGTTGGCGATGTTGATGACGGCCATGCCGAGCAGGCCGCTGCGCCCGGCGCGCAGCTGCTGGGCCGCCTGCAGCGGAACGTAGCCGAGTTTGTCGGCGGCCGATCGCACGCGTTCGACGAGCCGCTCGCTGACCATGTGGGGCCGGTTGAGCGCGTTCGAGACCGTGCTGATCGACACGCCGGCGTGCTGCGCGACATCGCGGATGCCGACTCGCTTCATAGCGGCCTCGTCTCTGACGGCTCGAGGGCGCCGCCCCCGTCGCGGGCACCCGGTCCGATCATGGTAGGCGCTTTCCTGCGTGTCCGCCCTCTCGTCCGAAACGTTTTTACATCTCCGCCGTGCCAGCCGACGCGGGCGAACCGATCGCCCCGCGTGCCGGCGACAGACGTCAGCGCTTCTTGATGCTCGTGATGGCGTCGCTGTCGGCGGCGCGGCTGTTGGCGGCCTTCTTGTCGGCCTTCGCGAGACGCTTCTCCTTCAGCGTCTTGGAGGGAGCGGTCTTGCCGCCTTCTCTGCGCGTGGACTTGTCACCCATGGGTCTGACTCCTTCGAGAGCCGCGGTGACCCTGTGGTGCTGAGGCTACACGTCATCGCGCCGATCCGATCAGCGCGGCTCAGGTCGGCCAGTCCCACGTCCGCAACCGGCCGCACATGCCGAACGCGCGCGGGCCGTCTCGGCGCTCGCCGCGCTCGACCGCTGCGTCGGCCAGGAGTCCCCGCATCCCGGCGGCCAGGCTCTCGAGCTGGTCGCGGGTGCGTGCGGTCTCGGCGGCGACGGTGGACTCCCACAGCCGCTGCCACTGCGCGACCCTCGGCTGCACGAGACGCGCGGC
>NZ_RRYE01000606.1 GCF_004010105.1 Microbacterium sp. CPCC 204701 | reverse complement strand
CGCGCGACCCCGACGCGCGCCGAGCGCGAGGCCGCGCGCAAGCGTCCGCTCGTGCCCGACACGAAGGAGGCCAAGGCCCGCGCTCGCGCCGACCTCGCCGCGCAGCGCGAGAAGGCGCGTCTCGGCATGGCGAACGGCGACCCCCGCTATCTCCCCGCCCGCGACCAGGGTCCGCAGCGCAAGTTCGTCCGCGACTGGGTCGACGCCGGCTGGCACCTGGGCGAGGCGGTCATGCCGGCCATGGTGCTCGTCATCCTGGCGACCTTCCTTCCGATCCCGGCGCTGCAGTACTACGCGTTCGTGGGCCTGTGGATCTTCATCTTCTTCGTGATCGGTGACATGGTCCTCACGTCGATCACGGTCAAGCGCGCCGTCAAGCGCAAGTTCGGCGCCGACAAGATCGAGAAGGGCCTCGGCTGGTACGCCGCCATGCGCACCGTACAGATGCGCTTCCTGCGCCTTCCGAAGTCGCAGGTCAAGCGCGGCCAGAAGCCCGCCTGACCGCACTCCCTCGGCTCGCCCGCTCCCTGACCCTGCAATTCGCCCGGTCTCTGTGCCGGTCGAAGAGTCAGCGCGTCCGCGCGAGCCCGCGGTTGATCTGTCGGGCCCACAGTGGCCCGCGATAGAGGAATGCGGTGTAGCCCTGCACCAGGGTGGCGCCGGCATCCAGTCGATCCCGCGCGTCCGCCGCCGTCTCGATACCGCCGACGGAGATCACGCAGAACTCCGCGGGAACCGCGCCGCGAACGAGCCGCAGCACCTCGAGCGAGCGCTCCTTCAGCGGCGCGCCCGAGAGCCCGCCCTCCCCCGCGGCGGCGACCGTCGCCGCATCGGTGACCAGCCCCTCGCGCGAGATCGTCGTGTTGGTCGCGATGAGTCCTGCGAGCCCGAGCTCGACGGCGAGACCCGCGATCGCGACGATCTCGTCATCCGGAAGGTCGGGTGCGATCTTGACGAGCAGCGGAGTGCCACCGGCCGCGTCGCGGACCGCCTCGAGCAGCGGCCGCAGGGTCTCGATCGCCTGCAGGCCGCGCAGGCCCGGCGTGTTGGGCGACGACACGTTCACCACGAGGTAGTCGGCCAGCGGCGCGAGCAGCGTCGCGCTGCGAACGTAGTCGGCGGTCGCGTCTGCGACGTCGACGACGCGGCTCTTGCCGATGTTGACGCCGAGCACCGCG
>NZ_RRYE01000605.1 GCF_004010105.1 Microbacterium sp. CPCC 204701 | reverse complement strand
CGCCGCGGTCAGCGCCGCCACGCGCGTGCGCAGCCCCGTGAGGTCGGCGCCGGGCTGCAGTGCGAGGGCGATGATGTCGGCCACCTCGGCGAACTCGGCGTCGCCGAAGCCGCGCGTCGCGAGCGCGGGGGTGCCGATGCGCAGCCCCGACGTCACCATCGGCGGGCGCGGGTCGTCGGGCACCGCGTTGCGGTTCACCGTGATGTGGATCTCGTGCAGGAGGTCCTCGGCCTGCTTGCCGTCGATCGCCGCGTTGCGCAGGTCGACCAGCACCAGGTGCACGTCGGTGCCGCCGGAGCGCACCGAGATGCCGGCATCGGTCACGTCCTGCTGCGACAGCCGCTCGGCGATGATGTGCGCGCCGCGGACCACGCGCTCCTGACGCTCCTTGAACTCGGGCGTGCCGGCGAGCTTGAACGCCGTGGCCTTCGCGGCGATCACGTGCATGAGCGGGCCGCCCTGCTGCCCGGGGAACACCGCCGTGTTGATCTTCTTGGCGAGGTCGGCGTCGTTGGTGAGGATGAAGCCCGAGCGGGGGCCGCCGATCGTCTTGTGCACCGTAGAGGAGACGACGTGGGCATGGGGCACAGGGTTAGGGTGCAGCCCCGCCGCCACGAGGCCGGCGAAGTGCGCCATGTCGACCCACAGGTAGGCGCCGACCTCGTCGGCGATCTCGCGGAAGCGCGCGAAGTCGAGCTGCCGCGGGTAGGCCGACCAGCCGGCGATGATGACCTTCGGCCGGTGCTCGTGCGCGAGCCGCGCGACCTCGTCCATGTCGATGGCGGAGGTCTCGGGGTCGACGCCGTACGCGACGATGTCGTAGAGGCGGCCCGAGAAGTTGATCTTCATGCCGTGCGTGAGGTGCCCGCCCTGGTCGAGCGAGAGGCCGAGCAGCGTGTCGCCGGGTCGCGCGATCGCGTGCAGCACCGCGGCGTTGGCGGTCGCGCCGGAGTGGGGCTGGACGTTGGCGAACTCGGCGCCGAACAGCGCCTTGGCCCGCAGGATCGCGAGCTCCTCGGCGACGTCGACCTCTTCGCAGCCGCCGTAGTACCGGCGGCCGGGGTACCCCTCGGCGTACTTGTTGGTGAGCACGGAGCCCTGCGACTGGAGCACCGAGACGGGCACGAAGTTCTCGGAGGCGATCATCTCGAGGTAACCGCGCTGGCGCTCGAGCTCGCGCT
>NZ_RRYE01000604.1 GCF_004010105.1 Microbacterium sp. CPCC 204701 | reverse complement strand
TGCGGGTACGATGCTCGGCGGTGCCCACCGACACCACAGGCGCAGCGGCGTCCGGATCGGCGCCGGACTCGACGTCTGGCCCGTCGATCGACACCACGGCACCGGCATCCGTCTCGAAGCGAAGCGTGGGTCGCACCGCAGCGCCGCCCGCACGCCAGCCGCTGCCGGAGAGCCAGAGCGGGCTCGCGGTGCCGCGCGCGCCGTCCGGCGACTCAGGGGCACGCGGTCGTTCGGTCTGCGAAGCGCCGACACCGTGACGCGCCGTCATCGCGGCCGCCACGCGGAACGCGTCCAGCCCGGGCTCGGGGGCGGTGTACGGGGGCAGACGGTCGATGAGACCGGTGTCCATGGCGCCCGCCTGCACCGCATCGTCGGCGATGAGCGTGCGGAGGAACCCGATGTTCGTCTCGACACCGAACAGCACGGTGTCGGCGAGAGCCCGGTCGAGCCGTGCGAGCGCATCGGCGCGGTCGGCACCGTGCGCGATGACCTTGGCGATCATCGGATCGTAGTCTGAGCTCACCGCGCTGCCCGACTCGACGGCGGAATCCGTCCGGGCGCCCGGCGCCTCGCGCCACAGCAGCACTTCTCCCGTGGCGGGGAGGAAGCCGCGCTCGGGCGCTTCGGCGTAGACCCGCGCCTCGATCGCGTGGCCTTCGAGCCGCACCTCGTCCTGCGAGACCAGGAGCGGCAGCCCGGACGCGAGGCGCAGCTGCTGCTCCACGAGGTCGATGGGCTCCTCGTCGCCGATCCGCGCCACGAGCTCGGTGACCGGATGCTCCACCTGCAGCCTCGTGTTCATCTCGATGAAGAAGAACTCATCGGGGCGGTCGCCGGCGACAAGGAATTCCACCGTGCCGGCACCGCAGTAGTCGACGGATGCCGCGGCCGCGCACGCGGCGGCACCGAGGCGGGCGCGCGTCTCGGGGTCGACGACCGGGGACGGAGCCTCTTCGACCACCTTCTGATGGCGTCGCTGCAGCGTGCACTCGCGCTCGCCGAGGTGCACGACGGTGCCGTGCGCGTCGGCCAGGACCTGCACCTCGATGTGGCGGGGCCGCTCGATGAGCCGCTCGAGCAGCAGCGTGTCGTCGCCGAACGCGGCCCCGGCGACCCGTCGCGCGGTCGCGAGCGCGTCGGCGAGGTCGGCCTCGCTGCGCACCACCTGCATGCCCTTGCCGCCGCC
>NZ_RRYE01000603.1 GCF_004010105.1 Microbacterium sp. CPCC 204701 | reverse complement strand
CGCGCGGCGACCTCGGCGCCGGGCGCGACCTCGGCGACCAGGCCCCACTCGAGCGCGGTCGCCGCGTCGATGGTGCGGTCCTGCAGCAGCAGCTGCAGCGCGCGGCGCTGCCCGATCGCGGCGGGAAGCAGCGTCGAGACCCCGAGGTCTGGCGTGAGGCCGATGTTGGCGTACTTGCTCACGAACTTCGCAGCGTCCGAGGCGACGATGTAGTCGGCGCTCAGCATGAGGCCGAGGCCCCCGCCCGCGACGGCCCCCTGCACGGCGGCGACGATCGGCTTGTCGGACTCCACGAACGTGCGGATGCCCTCGTGGATGATGCGCGCCGTGGCCGTGACCTCGGAGCCGGCCGCGCCCGACGTCGCCATCGCGATCACGTCGCCGCCGGCGCAGAACGCGGGGCCTGCGGCATCCAGGATCACCGCTCCGACGGCCGGGTCGGACGTGACGGTGCGCGCGACCTCACGCCACCGCTCGCCCATCTCGAAGTCCATCGCATTGAGGTACGAGGGGCGGTTGAACGTCACGCGGGCAAGGCCCTCCGCGACGTGCAGCAGGATCGATTCGCTCATGCTCGGTGCTCCCGGTTCACTTGGGCGCCATGCGGATGGCGCCGTCGAGGCGGATGGTCTCGCCGTTGAGGTAGCCGTTGTCGACGATCGACATGACCAGTGCGGCGTACTCGTCCGGCCGGCCGAGTCGCTGCGGGTACGGCACCTGCTGCCCGAGCGAGTCCTGCGCGCCCTGAGGCAGCCCCTTGAGCATCGGCGTCTCCATGATGCCCGGCGCTATCGTGCACACCCGGATGCCGTAGCGCGCCAGTTCGCGCGCGATCGGAAGGGTCATCGCATGCACACCGCCCTTCGACGCCGAGTACGCGGGCTGGCCGATCTGCCCGTCGAACGCCGCGACGCTCGCCGTGCTGACGATGACACCGCGGTCACCGTCCTGCGTCGGCTCGGTCTCGGCCATGACCGCCGACGCCTGCGCGATGACGTTGTAGGTGCCGACGAGGTTGATGCGGATGATCCGCTCGAAGTCCGCGAGCGGTGTCGGTGCGCCCTCGCGATCGAGCACCTTGGCCGGCGGCGCGATGCCGGCGCAGTTCACCACGACACGGAGGGCGCCGGATGCCGCAGCCGCAGCGGCGGCGGCGGCCACCTGCTCGACGGACGTGACGTCGGCCGGCG
>NZ_RRYE01000602.1 GCF_004010105.1 Microbacterium sp. CPCC 204701 | reverse complement strand
CGCCCCGGCCGCAACGAGCCCGCCGAGGCCGAGCCCTGCCGCGCCGAGGAGGGTGGCCAGGCCGTAGCCACCCGCGCGGCGCGACGGCATCGGGTGGTTCGTCGTCGTCTCCTGCGTGAGCGAGTCGCCGACGAGGAGGCCGAGCGCCGCCGCCGCGAGGACGACGAGCGCGATCTGACCGCCCGGGGCGATCGGCAGGACGCCCACCGCGCTCACGACGCCGAGCGCGATGCCGGCGACCGCAAGGAGTGACCAGATCACGACGCGGACGACGAACGCGGGCTTCGGACGGACTTGGTGGCGCTGCATGAGCGCCGCGTAGCCGTCGGCGGGCGTTCCGCCGTGGACGGGCGCCGACGCCGACGCCGAGGCATCCGCCCCCTCCCCCAGCAGCTCGCGCACGTCGCCGAGCTCGGCGATCGCCTCGCGGGCTGCGTCGGTCGGCGTGCGCCCGGATGCCTCGAGCTCGGTGGCGCGCGCCATGAGGTTCGCGCGCACCTCTTCTTTCAGGTCCTGCGCGTCGAGGGTCATGTCGTGGCCTCGGAACGCCTCGTCGAGGAGGCGGTGGACGTGCATGTTCTCGGTCATTGGTCCTTCGTACCCTTCACGTCTGAGCTCTTCACGTTCAAGAGGGAGTCGATGATGCGCCGCGTCGCGACCCAGGCGGCGACGTTGCCGCGGAAGACGGCGCGACCGGCGTCGGTGATGCGGTAGTACTTGCGGCGGCCACCCTGCGTCTCGTCGCCCCAGTAGGACTCGACGAGGCCGTCCCTCTCGAGACGGCGGTAGGTCGCGTAGAGCGTGGCCTCCTTGATCTCGTGCTCGCCGCCCGTCGCATCGCGGATGGCCTTGTAGATCTCGAAGCCGTAGGCGTCGCCGCGGCGCAGCAGCCCGAGCACGATCGTGTCGGTGTGGCCGCGCAGCAGGTCGGCTGCGAAGGCGTCGTCCTGTGTCATGACAGGTACTGTATCAGATCTACTACCCTACGGGCTAGGCATCAATACCGCGTCAACCGCACGCGCGTTCATCGCGTCCATGACGTTCGACGTCGTGGGCGCCCGCGGCGGCGATCTCGGCGCGCTGCTTCGCGACGCCGGATGCCTCGACGTCGCCGAGAACGAACTCAGCGTGATGGTCGACCACGCCGGATTCGAGGAGTGGTGGAAGCCGTGCACGCTCGGGGTCGACCCCGCCGGCCG
>NZ_RRYE01000601.1 GCF_004010105.1 Microbacterium sp. CPCC 204701 | reverse complement strand
CGACGCTCGCGTCGTGGACCGACACCGAGAACGCGACGGGCAGCTTCGGGTCGAGCGTGTTCGGCACGCAATCGCGGTCTCAGGGCACGCCGACGTACGCGAGCCAGACGACGGCTCCCGGCGCGACGTTATTGTTCGACGCGCCGGCGATGTCGCCCGGCACGTCGTTCTACGCGTGGCTCAACGTGCGCACCACACCGGCGTCCACGGTAGGCGGCACGGTCGACCTCACATCGGCCGCGCCGACGGGCGGCCTGACCCCCGCGCTGCAGTACCGAGCGATACGGATGCCGGGGCCGAGTCCGTCGTCGACCTGCGACGCGGCCGCGTTCACCGGCGCCCCCGTGTACATCGCGGGCGCCGCCACGTCATACCTGGCGGTGTCGCAGGTGCCGACAACCCCGATCGCGAACGCCATCGGCGCCGCGGGAGCAGAGGTGGGGTTCTGCTTCGAGGTGCGCATCGCCCCGGGGACCGCAGACTCGTTCCAGGGCCAGACCGGCTCGGTCACCTGGACGTTCACGGCGACCTCGGCAGGCTGACATGACGCAGGACCCTGCGGCGCGACGACCGTGGGCGAGGGCGGCGGATGCCGGACTCGCGATCGCCGCCGCGCTCGGCGCGTTGTGCATCGCGCTCGCCGTCGCGGCGGCGGTCTTCGACGTGCGGATCGTCATGTTCCGCACGGGGTCGATGTCACCGACGATTCCCGCCGGGTCCGCCGCGATCGTCAACGGCATCCCGGCCGCCGACATCCGAGTCGGCGACGTGGTCATGGTCGAGCGGGCGGGACAGCTGCCGGTGACGCACCGGGTCGTCGGCGTGGACGGCATTCCCGGCGCGGACGAGGCCCGGAGCATCCGGATGCGCGGAGATGCGAACGCCGTCGACGACCCGATGCCGTACGAGGTGACCGAGGTCCGCCGCGTCGTGCTCGCGCTGCCCGGTGTCGCGCCGGTGCTCGTCGCGCTCGGCTCACCGGGGGTGATGGGCGCGCTGACGATCGCCGCGACGGCTCTGATCATCGTGGTGTTCTGGCCTCGGCGCCGGTCGGACCGCGTCGAGCCCGAGCCTGCCGAGACGCCCCCGCACGATACGCCGTCGCCGGGGTCGCGACGTGCTCGCCGTGCCGCAGGGGTCGGTGCGGCGGTGGCGCTGGCGTTGACGGGCGGATCGCTGACCGTCGCGCCGGCGCCGGC
>NZ_RRYE01000600.1 GCF_004010105.1 Microbacterium sp. CPCC 204701 | reverse complement strand
TCGGGCGGAACGACCTCCTCGACCGATTCGGGGCGCACCTCCGTGACGTTCTCGGGGTCGCGCTGCTCGGTGACGTCGAGGCTCGGCGACTGCTCGTACTGGGGCGTGACGTCGATGGGGACCCACTGCCCGCCGGTCGACTGAACCTCGGTCCAGACCGAGAGATCCTGCGCACGGCACACGCCCTCGTCGCACGCCGCGAGCCCGGGCTCCGCCCCCGCCAGGCGCGCCCCCAGCACGACTCGCGACGGGAATCCGAGCTCGCGCGCGATGAGCGCCGCGGCGACCGCGAACTGCTCGTCGTCGCCGACGGCCGCGACATAGTTGCCGGATGCCACGGCCCTCGGATCCGACTCGCGCTCGAGCAGGCGCGAGAACATCGTGTCGATGCGCGCGAGCGAGTGCCCCGAGGCGCTCGGCTGGAACGCGTAGTCGGGGATCGCCTGCGCCCACGACGGGATGCCGTCGCCCTCGGCGAGCCCGTGGCTGAGGTAGCCGCGCTCCCGCAGGAGCGACACGAGCGCGTCGAGCGCCGCCCCGCCGGTGCCGCTGATGTGCTCGTCCATCCAGGCGCGCAGACTCTCGGGAGCCTCGACCCCTTCCCGATCGCGTCCGGGCGCCTCGAGCTCCGCGAGGTCGGCCGGCTCCGGCTCCACCCCCCGCACGACGTAGCGGTCACCCGCCCGCAGGCCGCCTCCGGCGGTCTGCACCCCGGCCCAGGCCGCCGGGCTGTAGTAGAAGCGGTCGTCGAGGGACGATGCCCGGTCGCCGCTGAAGTCGACGGTCTCGAGACGGCCGACAGTCGGCATCCAGATCCCGTCCCAGCCGTCGATCTCGACCCGCACCACGACCGGGTCGCCCTCGCCGGCGTCGAGCGAGGAGGGCACGCGCACGAAGCGTCCGGCGTCCCGCGCCTCCTCACCGCCCGAGCGGAACACCTCGCCGTCGTACGCGTCCAGCGTCGCGACCCGGATGCGCTCGGGGAGCGTTGCGACCACCGGCTCGACGGTGAAGAGCACCTCGTCGGAGCGGCCGTCGGCGTAGAGCGACCGGTACTGCGCGAGCGGGCTCACCTCGGCCGACAGGTCGATGTCGGGCCCGACCGCCGAGCGCAGCACCTCGCGCTCGGCACCGCGGGCGGCGAACGGCACGATCGCCACCGAGAGCGCGAGCGCCGCGGCCAGCATGCCCGCGCCGAGGGCCGTG
>NZ_RRYE01000060.1 GCF_004010105.1 Microbacterium sp. CPCC 204701 | reverse complement strand
CGCTCGCACGGCGCCTCCGGCGCGCCGCGTGGACCATCGACACGGCGCAGTTCCGCGCACGCCAGCTGGCGTGGGCGATCGGCGGTCTCGCCGTGGGCGGGGCGCTCGTCGTGGTCCTCGTGCTCGTCGGGAACGCCACGCCGACCCTCGGACTCGTCCCGGTCCTGGCGGCGGTGGGCGCGGCGCTCGCGTACGACGCATGGCTCGCTCGAGCCGCCCGGGCACGCGTCGCGCGTATCGAGGACGAGCTCCCGACGGTCCTGGAGTTCCTGGCGCTGTGCCTGTCGGCCGGTGAAGGCGTCCTGGATGCGCTCCGCCGCGTCAGCGAGATCGGAGCGGGCGACCTGACGGCCGAGCTCCGCGGCGTCGTCGTCGCCGTCGGCACCGGCTCGGCTCTGTCGGAGTCCCTGAGCGGTCTCGCCGGCCGTCTCGATGTCGCCGGCCTGTCCCGCGCCGTGGACCAGCTCGTCGCCGCCCTCGACCGCGGCGCCCCGCTCGCGCACGTGCTGCACGCTCAGGCCCTCGACGCGCGCGAGGACGCCAAACGGGGACTCATCGAGCGGGCCGGGCGCAAGGAGATCTACATGCTCGTTCCGCTGGTTTTCCTGATCCTGCCGCTGAGCGTCCTGTTCGCGGTCTTCCCGGGCATCTTCATGCTCCGGCTGGGCCTCGGCTGAACTCGAAAGGAGAACACATGTCAACCATGCGAATTCCGAGGATCCTCCGCCGGTTCCGCGGATCCGCCGCCGACCTCGCCGCCGACGAGCGCGGTGACGTCCCCGGCTGGGTCCTCATCACGCTCATGACCGCGGGGCTCGTCGTCGTGATCTGGGCGCTCGCCGGCCCCGCGCTCGCGAGCCTCTTCGAGCAGGCGATCGAGCGGGTCTCGGGTTTCTGAGCACGTGCGCGGCATCCGTGCGCGCCTGGCGGCGACGTTCCATGGCGACGAGGGCTCGAGTCCCGTCGAGTTCGTGCTCGTCGGGACCCTGCTCACAGTGCTGACCCTCGGCGTGCTGCAGCTCGGACTCGCGGTGTACGTGCGCAACGTCGTGCACGACGCCGCCGTCGAGGGCGCCTACCATGCGGCCCTCGCCGACACGTCGCTCGACGACGGGGCGAGGCGCACGCGTAAGGTCGTCTCGCGCACGGTCGGCGAGGGGTACGCCGCGGACGTCACCGTGCGCGAGACCACCGTGCTCGGCCACGCCGCCGTCGAGGTGCGCGTGACGGCGACGCTGCCGCTGGTGGGTCTTCTCGGCGCTCCGCGCACCATGGAGGTGACCGCGAATGCACCCGTCGAGTCGTTCGACTGATCTCGCGCCCGACGCCGAAGAGGATTCCGAGCGCGGATCCGCGGCGCTCGAATTCATCCTCGTCGGTCTGCTGATGCTGGTGCCCTTGGTCTACCTGATCGTCTCGCTCGGACTGATCCAGGAGCAGTCGCTCGGAGCAGAAGCGGCGGCACGGCACGTCGCCCGAGCGATGTCGACGGCGACCGGAGTCGACGACGCACGTCAGCGCGCGGACCGAGTGCTGGCGTCGGTCGCCGCGCAGTACGGGCTCGACGACGTCGACATCGCCATCGCGTGCTCGCCATCCGGCGCTCCCTGCCCGGCCGCAGGCGCCACGCTCGCGGTGACGGTCGCCACCCGTGTCACGCTCCCGCTCGTTCCACCCGTGCTCGGCCTCGACGAGGTCGCGGCGATCCCGATCGAAGCCACCGCCGCGCACAGAGTGACGAGATTCTGGGGGTCACCGTGATCCGCGTGCCGAACCGTCTCGCGGCCGACGGCTCCGATGAGGAGGGCAGCGTCCTCATCCTCACCCTCGGCTATGCGGTGCTGGCGCTGGTCGCGGTGCTCATCTGCACCGCCGCCACGAGCCTCTATCTCGCGCACAAGCGTCTCGACGCCGTTGCCGATGCCGCCGCCCTCGCGGCAGCGGACGGCTTCGAGCTGACGATCGCGGACGGTGAGCCCGTCGCGGCACTCATCGACGCGGACGTGCGCGCGCAGGCCGAGCTGATGGTCGCCCAGATCGGCGGGGAGGCGACCCTCGTCTCGGCTGAGACCCCCGACGGTGTCTCAGCGCGCGTCACGGTCGCCGGGGCGTGGCATCCGCCGGTCGTGACGATCTTCGTGCCCGACGGCATCGCACTGGAGGCGACGGCCACGAGTCGCACCGCACTGAGGTGAGCCGACGGATGCCGCCTACCAGCCGTGTGCGTTGAACCACTCGCCGCGACGCCGGGCCTCGGCACCCGTCTCCGCCGCGTCGGTCGTGTCGTGCTCGACGAGGGCGCCGGCGTCGTCGAGGGGTACGAACCGCAGGCACACGGGGCAGAGCGCTCGGCCGTGCGGGTAGCCGTCGGCAAGAGGGGCAGCCGGCTCGCCGGGCTCGCCCGACCCGGCGCAGCGCAGCGCGTCGGCTCCCGACTCCGTCCACATGATCGTGCGGTGCCGGTGGAGCCCCACGTGGCCGAGCGGACGCGTGCAGCGGCGACCCTTGCTGCGGCTGCGGCAGAAGTGCACCACCCCGGCGTCCGAACCCTCCATGCCGACGAACCTAACGCGTGCGCGATCGAAGCGCGTGCCGCTAGAGTGATCCGCGAATCGGTGCGCCGCACGCCGACCGAAAGGAGGAAGCCATGACGGTCTTTGCCGTGTCCTGCGTCTCTTCCCCTTCCCACGAGGTCGCCCCGACCGATTGACACAGCGGTGGCCTCCTGTCTTGGAGTCCCACCGATGTCATCACTGCGCTTCGACGCATCGTTCCACCCTGCGCCACCGGAGCTCGAGCCGGGTCCCGATCAACGCTGGTCGACCTGGCCGTCGTCGCCGCCGACGCAGCGCGGCCCGCTTCCGCATCCGGACTGGCTCGTGACCGCCGCAGCCGCGTTCGACACCGAGCTCGGCGTCGTCAAGACCGGCAAGGAAGCCGACGTGCATCTCATCGAGCGCGCCATCCCCGGCGAGGACGGCTGCCTGCTCGCCGCGAAACGGTACCGGGGCTCGCATCACAGCAACTTCCATCGCTCCGACAGCTACGAAGAGGGGCGCGCGGTTCGCAACACGCGCGACGGGCGCGCCATCCAGCGCAAGTCGGCCTACGGGCGCAGCGTCGCCGCCGGCCACTGGGCGGGCAGCGAGTTCGCGGCGCTCTCGCGCGCGTGGCAGGCCGGGGTTCCCGTGCCCTACCCCGTGCAGGTGAGCGACACCGAGGTGCTGATGGAGTTCATCGGCGATGGCCGCACCGCCGCACCGCCGCACCGCGCGTCGCGCAGTCCCGCCATCGCGGCGATGAACTGACGGATGCCTACGCCCAGGTCGTCGCGATCCTCGAGGCGTTCGCCCGCGCCGGCTTCGCGCACGGCGATCTCTCGCCCTACAATCTGCTCGACCACGACGGGCGGATCGTCGTCATCGACCTGCCGCAGATCGTCGACGTCGCCGCGAACCCGCAGGGAATGGATTTTCTCCACCGCGACGTCGTCAATGTGTCGACGTGGTTCGCCCGGCGCGGCCGGGAGAACGATCCGGAGGAGCTCTTCACGCACCTCATCGGCATGCTGTGGTGATGCCGCCAGACGGCGGTGGGCCCACCCGCCGAAGCGGATGGGCCCACCGGCCGCTGTGACGTCAGCGGCGCGCGCCCTTGGCGGGTGCGACCTCGAACGCCTTCTCGATCTCTTGCGAGAACGTGTTGCCCGCGGCGTCGGTCGCGGTCACCCGGAGGTCGACCCAGCCGCCCTGGTCGGAGACCGGGATCTGCGCCGAGAAGCCGCTGACCCATGCCCGCGAGGTGGCGAAGATGTCGTCGCGACCCTCGACGGGGCCGGCCGGGGCATCCGTCTTCGCCGTCTTCAGCGCGATCGTCGTCCACTTGCCGCCCGCAGTGCGGGCTTCGAGCGTCGCTTCGGTGATCGCTCCCGCCGGAGCGGTGCCGTCGACGTGACCCAGTTCGAGGCCGAACTCGATCGCCGAGCCCTTGCGCCGGCCCTCGCCCGCGATGTTCTCGGCGTTGACGTCGACGTCGTAGTACGCCGAGATCATCGGGAGGAACGAGTAGGTCCAATCCCCGAGGTAGCCCTCGGAGCGGAACGTCCACTCGCTCACAGTCCGGGTCGAGCCCTTCAGGTGCGAGCCGTCGTGCGTCGCGGTGTTCACCACGCGCCACTCCTGCTCGCCGTCCGGGAGCGCGAACACGGTGGTCCCCTGATTGTCGGAGTGCTTCACGAGCTCTCCGTCGATATAGACGTCGGTGAGCTGCTGCACCGTTGCCGGCTGCATCCAGGTGTCGAACGTCCCGGTACGGTCTGCGTCTCCGCCATCGGCCCAACTCGGAATGTTCACCTGGGTGTAGTCCGAGACGCGATACGACGACCAGTACCCGACGCCGAGGTTCGGTCGCACGATGCCGCCAAAGTACTCCGACGTGGTCTTCTCGCCAGATGTGTACGTGCGCAGCCTGTCGCGCATCTCCCACCCGACCGACTGAACCGTGACGTTCTGCCTCCAGCCGATGTCGCCGGAGTTCACCCACTCGGTGCGGCCGGAGCCGCGCTGCGCGCGGAAGGGTGCCCCGAGGCTGTAGTCGGAACCTGGCACGAAGTCAGAGCGCCATTCGCCCAGGAGCTCCTGCTGGCCGTGGTAGGTGGTCTCGACCCGTGCGAGCCCCTCGGGACGATAGTCGAGCTCTGCCGGGATCTCGCCGGCGGCGTGGAAGGCGATGTCGTACGTCGTGTCGGCGTACGCGGCGCCGGCGACCTTCAGCTTCACCTTCTTCTTGTTCGCGATCTGCTCGAGCAGCTCTCGTCCTTCGATGCCGCTGACGGCAGCCACCGGCAGGGGCGCATCCGTCGTCCAGTCGTCCGACCCCGCCCACGCGCTCAGCTCCCGGTCGGCGTCGTTCACGACGAGCAGCAGGCGAGCGCCCGCCGCGACCGCATTGGCGGCACGGGTTCCCGGCGTGACGTCGTCGGAGCGGACGACGACCGCGATCTTGCCCTCGGCGTCGACCCGCGCGAAGTCGTCCGCGCCGCCTGTGCCGGCGTCGACGGCGACTGCGGTGTAGGAGTCGTCGAGGATCGCCGAGCCGGCCTGCTGAATGAGGTCCAGCGGCTGCTTGCCGTCGGTGATCGTCAGCATCGGCTCCCACAGGCGCCAGCGGGTGACGAAGTCGTCGACGTCGTCCATGGGCTGGGCCCACAGTTCGTCGACCCACACGGCCATCATCGCGCTCGTGACGAAGCCTCCGACGCTCACGTCCATGCGACGGAACACCGCTTCGACATCGGCGTCGCCGACGTCCACCGAGACCGGCTTCGCGCCGCGCGCGTCGAGCGCGACCGCGACATCCTCGGAAAGGTCGATCGCCGGGTCGCCGACGACGACGTTCGCGATGGTGTCGGGCGTTCGGTCGAGCTCCATGAAGGCCAGCACCGCATAGTCGCCCTCGAGGAGGCGAAGCGTGGTCTCGCCCTCGACGTAGATGGGCTCCGCGAACTGATGCTCCTCGTTCCACAGCATCGCGTACGTGCTGGCCGGGTTTCCGTCGAAGTCGGTCGCGGTGAGGGTGAGGTCGTACCGCTCGGCCTCGGCGATCGTGCCGAGCGCCGTGCGCGTGACGGGCTCCCCGTCGACCGAGCCGACGAGCGCTCCCGACAGCTGAGTGCCCGCGGGCACCTTCGCCGGGTCCACCGTGAGCGACACCGACCGGGCCTCGCCCGCGGGGATCGTCAGTTCGGTCGCGTCCATGGTCAGTGCGTCGTAGGCGATGTCGCCCGCCGAGAGGGGTCCAGGCTCGCCGCCGCCTGCCGAGGGCGTCGTGTCGTCCAGCGTCGCCTCGAGCGACACCGTGATCTCGGCATCCGTCCGGTTCGTGTACTCGACGACTTGCTCGACCGCCGTCGGCTCCTCGCCCCACGACAGCATGCCGAAGTCACCTGAGCCTGTCGCGATGACGGGCGACTCGAGCGCCGCGTCCACGTCGATCACGCCGGTTCCGCCCTGGTACGGCGTGTAGGTGCCGCCGATGGCCGTGCTCGCGAGCGCCGCCTTGAGCTGTGCCGTCGTGTAGTCGGGGTTCGCCTCCAGCAGGATCGCGGCGGCGCCGGCCACATGAGGCGTCGCCATCGACGTGCCGCTCATGCCGATGTAGGCGCCCTCGCCGCCGCTGTCTGCGGAGCGTGCAGCCGTGACGTCATTGCCCGGGCCCATCACGTTCGGCTTGAGCGCCCCCGAGCCGGGCAGAGGACCTTGGCTCGAGAAGTACGACAGGTCGCCCGACGGATCGTCGACCGATCCGACGGTGAACGCCTGCTCGGCCGAGCCCGGCGCGCCGATCGACTCGGCCGAGCCGGCATTGCCGGCAGCGACGACGAACAGCGAACCGGTCTCTTCGGCGATCTGGTTGAGCGCCTCGGCCATCACGTCCTTGCCGTCGGAGGGCTGCGGCGAACCGAGGCTCATCGACACGATGGGGGCGTTCTGGCCGGCCCACTCCATCGCCTCGATGATCCAGGAGTCCTGGCCCCAGCCGGTCTGGTCGAGCACCTTGCCGACGAGCAGCTCGGCGCCGTCCGCGACGCCGCGGTGCGTGCCCTCGCTCGCGGCGCCGGTGCCGGCGATCGTCGAGGCGACATGCGTGCCGTGGCCGTTGGGGTCCCACGCGACCTCCTCGTCGGGCACGAAGCTCTTCGAGTCGCCGCGCACCCGGCCCTGCAGGTCGGGGTGCGTGTCGTCATAGCCGGTGTCGAGCACGGCGACGGTGACGCCCTCGCCGGTGTGGCCGTCCGCCCACGCCTCGGGGGCGTCGATGAAGTCCACGCTCGAGTCGAGAGTCGCCCGCACCTTGCCGTCGAGGTGGATGGCCTCGATGCCTCCGGCGAGACCGGGCGTCGCGTCCAGGCTGCGCGCACTCGGTGCGGCCGCGGTGAGTGCGCTCCATGCGGCAGCCGAGTCGTCGTGCCCGAGAGCGGCGGCTGCGCCGTCGATGCTCGGCAGCGCCGCCGTCACCTCGAGGCCGGGGAGCGGAGCCGAGAAGGTCTGCACCGAAGAAGCCTGCTCGACGATGAGCGGCGTGGCGTCGGCCGACGCGTCGTCGTAGCCGTACTCGATGAGCAGCGACACGTTGAAGAGGTCCGGGTCCAGCGCGCCGGAGGCGAGGTACGGGAGGGCCTGCTCGGGGAGTACGTGCAGCTCGCCCGCCGCCTCGTAGGTTCGGACGCCGGCGCCGGGAACTGCGGTGTCGATGTCGACCGTGTGGGTGCCGTCGCTCATGTCGGTGACCGTGACGCGGTCCCCCGTGATGAGGGTGACCGAGTGGGAGCTGCCGGCGACCGCCTCCGTGGATCCGGGGGGATCCTGAGGTGCGCTGGTCGCGGTCGCCGGCAGGGCGGTGACGCCGATTCCTGCGATCCCGATCGCCAGACCGCTGGTGGCGGCGACGATCGGGCGCAGGCGCCGGCGGAAGGGATGGGGTCTTGGCATGGGTGAGCCTCTCTTCGGATAGGGGAGATCCGTCCACGAACCTCTCACGGGCGCTCGCCTAGAGTGGTGGCGGAGAAACGACATGGCCACCATCCGCCAGGGGTCGCGGGCGATCATGGACGGCATGGGGAAGGCGACCGTGCTCGAGGCACTGGGACTGGATGAGGCGCACACCGCCGTCTATCGGTGCGTCCTCCAGCAGCCGTCCGCGTCCATGGCCGACGTCGCCGGCATGCTCAGCATGTCGCTGCCACGCGTCCGTCCCATCGTGGCCGAGCTCGAGCGCCTCGGGCTGCTCGCGCGTCAGGCGTCCCGCAGCGACCGGTTCGTGGCATCCCCGCCGTCGACGGCGCTTCGCCCGCTGCTGCTCGAGCGGGAGCGCGGCCTGACGCGCGCGCACGAGGCGCTCGTCGAGCTGAGCGACCTGTACCGCCGGTCGGCCGATCAGCGCAGCGTCGCCGACGTCGTGGATGTCGTGATCGGCGACGAGTCGGTGCGTCAGCGCATCGCGCAGCTCCAGGCCGCGTCGACGCAGCAGGTGCGCGTGCTCGTGCTCAACGAGATCGCGCTGGTGAGCGGTGAGGACAACATCGAGGAAGACCGCGCCCTCGCCCGCGGCGTGCGGTACCAGGTGATCATCGAGAGCGCAGTGCTCGAGAGGCCGGGATTCCTCACGGCCGCACGCGAGATGGCGCAGATCGGCGAAGAGATCCGGGTGCTTCCCATGCTCCCCACCCGCATGTTCATCGCCGACGATCAGATGGCGCTGGTGCCGATGCACTCTCAGGGCGGGGACGGCGGGTTCGGGGCGCTGCTGATCCATCCGAGCGGCCTGCTGGACCTCGTCATCTCGATGTTCGAGGAGTACTGGCGCACCGCGACCGAGTTCTTGCCGATCACACCGGCTCCCACCACCGACGACGACATCGACCGCGACCTGCTGCGGCTGCTGCTGCTGGGTGTGACGGATGCCGCGGCGGCGGGCCAGCTCGGAGTCTCGCTGCGGACCGTCCAGCGGCGCATCGCCGAGCTCATGCAGCGGGCCGAGGTGACCACGCGCATCCAGCTGGGCGCGGAGGCCGTTCGGCGCGCATGGGTGTGAGCCCTCAGGGCCGCGGCACGAACTTCGGGACCCAGCGCACGAATGCGAGGGCCCCGAGCAGCCCGATCGCGCCGACGACTCCCGTGGCGACCGGAAGGGTGGAGGCGGCCGCGATCGCCGAGACGAGAAGCGGCGAGACGGCGCCCCCGGCGTCGGTGAGCGTGCGCCACGACCCGAGGAACGGCGCCGGATCCTGCTTCGGGGCGACATCCGCGCCGAGCGTGAGCAGGATGCCGCTGGACAGGCCGTTGCCGACCCCCAGCACCGCCGCGAACAGGGCGAACCACATGGCAGACTGCGCCGAGTCGTGGGTGAAGGCGAGCGCGATGAAACCGGCGCCCATGAGCAGCATCGCCGGCAGCGCCGCCCATAGGCGGCCGAAGCGGTCCATCACCTGTCCGCTCGCGTAGAACAGGGCGAAGTCGATCGCCCCGGAGACGCCGACGACGAGTGCGATGGTCTGCGCGTCGAGCCCGATCGACACGCCCCACAGCGGCAGCACGACCTGGCGCGCCGAGCGGACGGCCGAGAGGGATGCCGCCGCCAGTCCGAGGCGCGACAGTACTCGGCGGAATCGCCACATCGTGCGGAACACGCCCTCGCGGCGGCCGCGGCCGAGCGGGATCGAGCCGGTGACGGGCTCGCCGGTGTCTTCTGCGACGGACGCGTCGCCTCGCTCCGCGGTGACGAACTGCCGCTCGGGATCCGGGCCCAGCAGCACGAGCAGGACCGTGGCCACGAGGCATCCGGCGAAGAACCAGATCGTGGCGTGTTCGTCGCCGAACACGGCCAGCAGTCCTGCCGCGACGAACGGACCTACGAACATGCCGAGGCGGAACGTTCCGCCCAGCAGCGACAGCGCGCGGGCGCGGAAGGACAGCGGCACACGCGTGGTCATGAACGAGTGGCGCGCGAGTCCGAACGCGGCGGCGCAGAATCCGATGAGGAACACCGCGAGCGCGAAGAGGCCGAGCGACGGCGCGAGTGCCAGCCCGACGACGCTGGCGAGGGCGACCGTTCCTCCGATCGCCATCGTCAGGCGCTCGCCGATGCGCGCGACGGCCCAGCCTGCCGGGAGGTTTCCGCAGAGCTGGCCGACCACGAGCGCCGAGGCGACGAGAGCCGCGGTGGCGACGTCCGCGCCGAGCTCGGCGGCGATCACCGGGATCAAGGGGATGACGGCGCCCTCGCCCAGCGCGAAGAGCACGGTCGGACCGTAGACCATCGGCCCGAAGCGCCGCAGCACGTCTTTCGCAGTGGGGGATCCGCGGCCATCGGTCACGTCCATCCACGTTAGTCTGGACTGTCATGCTCGACTTCGATCTGTCCGCCGATATCCAGGCCCTGCGCTCCACGTTCGCCGACATCACGGCCGTGGTCGACGTCGAGGCGCTCACCGCCGACATCGCACGCCTCAGCGAGGAGGCCGGCGCACCCGATCTGTGGGACGACGTCGAGAAGGCGCAGAAGATCACCAGTGCCCTCAGCCACCGTCAGACCGAGCTCAAGCGCCTCACCGACATCGAGCAGCGCCTCGACGACCTCGACGTACTGATCGAGCTCGCGAACGAGATGGACGACGAGGACTCCGCCGAAGAGGCCCGCCACGAACTCGCCGAGCTCGAAGACATCGTGAGCCAGCTCGAGGTGCAGACGCTCCTCGACGGCGAGTACGACGAACGATCCGCCGTCGTGACGATCCGCTCCGGCGCGGGCGGCGACGACGCCACCGACTTCGCCGAGATGCTCATGCGCATGTACCTGCGCTGGGCGGAGCGTCACAAGTACCCGGTCAAGGTCATGGACACCTCCTATGCCGAGGGCGCGGGCATCAAGTCGGCGACCTTCGAGGTCGACGCGCCGTACGCATACGGCACGCTGTCGGTCGAGGCGGGCACGCACCGCCTCGCGCGCATCAGCCCCTTCGGGTCGGCAGACAAGCGCCAGACCTCCTTCGCGGCGGTCGAGGTCATCCCGGTGATGGAGGAGGCCGTCGAGGTCGACATCCCCGAGAACGACCTGCGCGTCGATGTGTTCCGCTCGTCGGGCCCGGGTGGGCAGTCGGTCAACACGACGGACTCCGCCGTGCGCCTCACGCACCTCCCGACGGGCATCGTCGTCTCGATGCAGAACGAGAAGTCGCAGATCCAGAACCGCGCCGCCGCGATGCGCGTGCTGCAGACCCGCCTGCTGCTGCTTAAGCGCGAGGAGGAGGCCGCGAAGAAGAAGGAGCTCGCCGGCACCATCACGGCCAGCTGGGGCGATCAGATGCGCTCGTACTTCCTCTACGGCCAGCAGCTCGTCAAAGACCTTCGCACCGGCCACGAGGTCGGCAATCCGGCGACTGTGTTCGACGGCGACCTCGACGGTTTCATCGCGGCCGGCATCCGCTGGCGCAAGCGCAAGGACGACTGAGAACGGATGCCGCGGCCTCGGGTGTCGCTGGACGCCAAGAGGGGCCATCCGCATAGGCTCGTTAGGCCATGATCCGGTTCGAGAACGTCACGAAGCGCTTTCGCGGCACTGCGAAGCCCGCCCTGAGCGATGTCGACTTCGAAGTGCTGCGCGGGGAGTTCGTCTTCCTGGTGGGTGCCTCGGGCTCGGGCAAGTCGTCGTGCCTGCGACTGATCCTGCGGGAGGAAACGCCCAGCGAAGGCCGTGTCGTGGTCCTCGGCCGCGACCTGCGGACGCTGTCGAACCGCAAGGTTCCGTACTTCCGACGGCACGTCGGCGCGGTGTTCCAGGACTTCCGGCTGCTGCCGACCAAGACCGTGTTCCAGAACGTCGCCTTCACACTCCAGGTGATCGGCTCGTCCCGTGCGTTCATCCAGCAGGCGGTGCCGGAGGTATTGGCGCTGGTCGGACTCGCCGGCAAAGAGAAGCGGTTCCCGCACGAGCTCTCCGGCGGTGAGCAGCAGCGCGTCGCGATCGCCCGAGCCCTCGCCAACCGCCCGCAGATCCTGCTCGCGGACGAGCCGACCGGCAACCTCGACCCCGCGACATCCGTCGACATCATGCAGCTGCTCGCCCGCATCAACGCCGGCGGCACGACGGTCGTGATGGCGACGCACGAGGCCGGCTTCGTCGACCAGATGCAGCGGCGCGTGATCGAGCTGCGGCACGGCGAGATGGTGCGCGACGAGCGCCACGGCGGGTACGGCGACACCTCGGCGATCCCGAGCCTCGCGCCGGAGCCCGAGCGGGGAGCTGCGGCCGTCGCCGCGCTCACGGCGGTGCTCGAGCTGCACCGCGAGATCGTAGAGACGAGCTCGGCCGAGCCCGAGACCGCAGACACGGCAGCGGCGTCCACCGCCGAGCCGGAAGCGACGCCGCAGGCCGCGCCTCACGAGACGTCGACGGATGCCG
>NZ_RRYE01000006.1 GCF_004010105.1 Microbacterium sp. CPCC 204701 | reverse complement strand
GGCCCCGCGGTTCTCGCGGACTCCTGCCGCCGCTCCCGGCCGGCCGGACGCGGCTCCGCTCCCGGCCGATGAGGCGATCGCCCGCTGGTCGGGCTCGACCGGCTGACGCGGGGTCAATCGGGCATAGCGGCGGAACGCTGCGGGCCCCACCCCTTGCGGCCGGAAGGCCTCGCACGATGGCGTGCAGCCGCGATCTCCCCCGTCGTGAAGACGGCCACCGCGACGAGCACGAGGGCCAGACCGATCCAGCGCGCAGCCGGCATGGGTTCGCCCATGACGAAGACACCCACGCAGAACTGGATCAGCGGCGCGATGTACTGCATCACCGCCATCGTGCTCAGCGGCGTGCGACGCGCGGCGTAGGCGAATGCGAGCAGAGGGGCGAGGGTGACGGCACCGCCGACGACGAACAGGACGACGTGCGAGAGGCCCTGATCGAGGAGCGTCGACTCGCCCGTGAGCTGCAGGATCGCGAGCACGCCGATCGCCAAGGGGAACAGCACCGCGGACTCGCCCGTGAGCGTCGCCACCGGAGCGAGCCGGACCACGCGCTGGACCAGCGCGTAGAGGCCGAAGCACGTGGCCATGAGGAGCGGCAGCCAGACGTTGCCGCCGGCGGCGAAACCCGTCGCCACGACCGCGCCGGAACCGATCGCGAGCGCCGCGATCTGTGTCGCGCGCGGCCGTTCGCGGAGCACCAGCACACCGAAGGCGGCGCTGGCGATCGGATTGAGGAAGTACGCCATCGAGGCGGAGATGACCTGACCGCTGAGCACGGCGAAGATGAACAGCCCCCAATTGGCGGCATTCAGCACGCCGCCCGCGGCGATCAGCGACCACGTCCGTGCGTTGAGACCCCGCAGGCTCCCCCAGCTGCGCAGAACGGACATGAGGACCGCACTCAGCACGAACGCCCAGACGATGCGGTGCATCAGCACCTCGATCGGCCCGGCCGGGACCAGCAACGGCCAGAACAGCGTGGACAGCCCCCACATCGTGAAGGCCGCCGCCGCCCAGAGAAGGCCTCCGCGACGATCGGCGTCGGCGCGGCGGACGGCGGCCTCAGGTGGTCGCACCGTCGACGAAGAGCGTCTTCAGGGGCTCAGGCCGAAGCGCATCCTCGGGAACCAGATGCCTGTCGCGCGCGAGGGCCTGCCTCACAGCCATGAAGTCGACGGGATTGTTGACGCAGTCGGCCCCGAGCAGCATGTCGTCGCGGAAGTAGAGCACCGAGAACTTCTCGGCCGGCACGTCGCCCCGGATCACGACGCGGTCGTAGCCGACGTTGAGGCCCGCCATCTGGAGCCTGATGTCCCCTTGGTTCGACCAGAACCACGGGACGGAGGCGTACGTGCGCGGATCGCCCAGCAGGGTGCCCGCGGCGAACCGCGCCTGCTCGATCGCATTGTTCACGCTTTCGAGGCGGATGCGTGACATCGCCTCGGCGCATCGCCCATAGGGATTCGGAAGGTTGGCGACGTCGCCGACTGCGAGGGTGCTGCCATCCGATGCCACCGAGTGCTCGTCCACCACGATGCCGTTCGCGATCTCGAGGCCCAGCTGCTCGGCGAGCTCGGTGCGCGGCACGACGCCGATCCCCACGATCACGACATCCGCGCGCACCACTGCACCGTCGGCGAGTTCGACGCCGATGACGTGGCCGTCGTCGTCGCCCACCAGGCGGGCGAGGGAGACCCCGGTGTCGATCCGCATTCCGCGCGCGCGATGCGCCTCGAGGAACCAGCTGCTCGTCTCCTCTCCGACGGCACGCCCGATGATGCGAGGCGCCGCCTCGAGCACGGTGACCTTCTTGCCCTGCTTGAGTGCGCTCGCCGCCACCTCCAGCCCGATGAAGCCACCGCCGACGACGACCACGTTCTCGGTCGTCGCGAAGGAGGCCTTGAGCCGCGCGGCGTCGTCGGCATCGCGCAGCGCCAGCACACCGTCCAAGTCGGCACCGGGAATGTCGAGCCGGCGCGGGGCCGCGCCGGTTGCGAGCACGAGCCGGTCGTAAGGATGCCGCGACCCGTCCGCGGTGACGACGACGCCACCCTCGTGGTCACGCTCGACGTGGACCGCCGGCGAGCCGAGCGCGAGCGCGATGCCGTTCTCCTCGTAGTACTCGCGATCGCGGAACCGAAGCCCCTCCGCATCCACGTGGCCGGCGAGGAAGTCCTTCGACAGCGGCGGGCGCTGGTACGGCTCGTGCGTGGAGCCATCGATGAGAGTGATCGGGTGGCGGAACCCGCCC
Source organism: Microbacterium sp. CPCC 204701 (assembly GCF_004010105.1). Taxonomy (GTDB): domain Bacteria; phylum Actinomycetota; class Actinomycetes; order Actinomycetales; family Microbacteriaceae; genus Microbacterium. The sequence continues at coordinate 38,334 of NZ_RRYE01000006.1, read as the reverse complement.
TCCCGCAGACTCGCAGCGAGCTGCACGCCGGCCTGAGAGGCGCCCACCACGACGATTCCGTTCGCCATGTCACATCTGGCTCTCTGGTGTGGTCACGTGGATCCAGCAGCCGTCAGCGAGCACGAGCTGGCAGGAAAGTCGAGAGTTCGGCTCACGGTCCACGGCCGTGGTGTCGAGCATCTCGTCTTCCAGTTCCGAGACCGGCGGCAGCAGCTCAAGGTCGTCCTCGTCGACGAACACATGGCATGTCGAGCACGACATCGATCCCCCGCATTCGGCGATGATGCCGCGCAGGCCGTGGTGCATGGCGATCTGCATCACCGACTCGCCTGCTGCGCCCTCGTACGTCACTTGTTCGCCGGTCGACGAGGTGTAGGTCACCTGTGCGGACATTCCAGCCCTCTCCCGACTCGCCCTGTCACACACCCCGGATGACGACCGGGTCGAGCCCGGTCCCCTCGGGGTACACATCGTTGAAGCACGCCACGGCCTCCGCCGTGAGCGCGGCAGGGATCTCGATCCCGCCGCCGCCGGCGGACCTCGGCGTGCCGAGCGCCGCGACTCGCCGTCGAGCGCCCGCTGCATCCTCGACAGACAGCCACGGTCCGACGTCGTCGACCGTCACGCGGGGATTCGCGAAGCGCACCGACAGCATCCCGCCGTGCCCCCGCAGCCTCACATCGCCGCGGAATCGCAGCTCGCCCGCGCCCGTCCGGGCGTCGAAGTCGCTCGCGTCCTCGAGAGGGAAGACGAAGCCCTCCGGGGAGTCCACAGCGCCGTCCGTCGCGGACATCGCCGTGTCGGGCAGGTGCGCCAGATACGCGAGGAAGCTCGCCTTGATCCCCCACCGCATTCCCCGCAGAGGTGCCGGGGCGGTCGATCCGACCATCACCGATCAGTTCTCCGGGCCCTCGAAGTCGGACAGCGCCTCGTCGGTATACACGCGCTCACCGGGCGAGAAGGTCGCCGGCAGGTACTCGTAGCCGGTGTTCACGCCCTGGCGATCGTATCGACGGGCGCTCACGGAATCGATGCGGTAGTCCGGCATCCGCTCGAGGATCTTCGTGATGATCGTGCGTGCCAGCGGGCGCGCCAGGTGCGAGCCGGCGCACCTGTGGCTGCCGACGCCGAACGCGAGGTGGCGGTTCGGGGAGCGACGGATGTCGACCTCGTCCGGCGTGTCGCCGGCGTCCGCGCCGTCGCGGTTCGCCGACGCCCAGGCGAGCAGCGCGCGTTCGCCGCGCCGCAGCTGCACCCCATGGAATTCGACATCCTTCATCACGGTCCGTGAGAGCGCCTGCGTCGGGCTGAACACGCGGAGGAACTCCTCCAGCGCCGTCTGCATCAGCCCGGGGTCGTCCAGCAGCTGCTGCTTGACCTCCGGGTGCTCGCTGATCCACACCAGCGACTGCCCGGTGAGTGCGGCGGTCGTGCCGACGCCGCCCGAGATCAGGAGCTCGATCATGCTGAACGCCTCTTCTTCGGTGATCGGGCGCCCGTCGACTTCCTGGGTCACGATGAAGCTGATGGCGTCGTCGGTCGGGTTCAGCCGACGCTCGTGGATCACTTCCTCGATGATCTTCGACAGCGCAGGGAGCTCCACCTCGACGGCATGCCGATACGCCTCGCTGCCGATCGGCTCGGCGAGGATCGCACGATGCAGCTTCGCGTGGCGGCGCCAGTCCCTGAGAGGGGCGCCGAGCCATGTGATCGTGACGATCGCGGGCACACCGGTCAGCGTCGAGAAGTCGGCCTCGCCGGTTTCGATGATCTCGTCGATGAACATGTCGACGTACTTCTCGATCATCGGCATCAACTCCTTCACCTGCCTCGGGGTGATGAGCCTGTTCATGATCGAGCGGTACTTCTGCGATTCCGGCGGGTCGAGCTCGATGGGCAGGTGCAGCGCCATGGGCTTCTGCGGCAGCGTGATCGCCTGACCGGTGATCCCGAACTCCGCATGGCGCGCCGAGCTGAAGAGGTCGTCGTCGCGTGCGGCATCGAAGACCGCGTCGTAGCCGCTGAGCAGCCAGTACCCGCCCCATGCCTCTGTCCATGCGACCGGCGCCTGCTCGCGTACGCGCCGGAAGTCCCCGACCGTGTCGGCGCTGTGCCCGGCCGAGTTGTGGTCGAACTCGATCACCGGTGTGCGCTGCTGCTCGCTCAAGGGTTTCTCCACTTCACTGTGTGCCGGCCGACCCGGATCAGCGCGACTTGAGACGTTGCGACTAGCCTAACCATTATCATAGTCTTTGGTCAACGCTCGATGAAGAGGAGGAGCCCATGCGAGTCACCGTCGACAAGAACGTCTGTCAGGGTCACGGCGTCTGCCTCATGGTGGCCGACAGGATCTTCGACATCGACGACGCGGACGGCCTCGCGTGGGTCGTCATGCAGCCGCAGACGGATGCCGAGCGGAACCTCGCCCGTCAGGCGCAGGGCAACTGCCCCGAGCGGGCGATCCGCATCGAGGAGGACTAGCCGGCCAGCTGCGGCAGCACCTGGTCGCGGAAGAGCGCCAGGGTCTGCAGCATCCGTTCGTGGGCCAAACCGAACCACTGCATGCGCAGCACGACATCGGTGACCCCGGCCGACTCGAGCCGACGGAACTCCTCGACGGCTCCTGCGGGGTCGGTGAAGATGTACGCCTCTCTCGCCTTCTGCTCGGCCGCGGCCGGATCGGCGAGCTGCGCATAGTCTGCCGTCCGGTCGGGGGCGTTGTACCTTCCGTACTCGGCGGTGAGCTCGGAGCGGGCGGCGGTGCCCTCGGCGAGCGCCCGCTCGCGGTCTGAGTGCAGCACGAGCTCACGCCGCACGACAAATCTCGAGGACTCCCCCGGGGCGGCCTCCGAGCGCGCCTGCGAGTACAGCCGGATCGCGCGCGTGAGGCGATCGCCGGTGACGTGGGGAGGCACGATCCAGGCGTCCCCGAGCGCGGCCGCCCGCTCGATGCCCGCCTTGTGCGCACCGGCGCCGATCAGGATGCGCGGGCCGCCCTCCTGGACGGGGACGAGGCTGATCTTCTCATCGTCGATGTGGAAGTGGCGGCCTTCGAAGGTCACGCGCTGCCCCGACCACAGCGCCCGGACGATGTGGATCGCCTCCGTGTAACGGGCGATGCGCTCGTCCATCGGCACTCCGAAAGCGGCGAACTCGTTCTCGCGATAGCCCATGCCGAAACCGGCGACCGCGCGGCCGCCGCTCAGGTGATCGAGCGTGGAGAACTCCTCGGCCACGCCGACGGGATGACGCAGCGGCAGGATGAACATGTTGGTGCCGAGTTCGAGGTCCCCGCTGTCTGCTGCCAGCGCCGCCAGCAGAGGCAGCGGCTGCAGCGTCGGCATCGTGCCGAGGTAGTGCTGCAGCACCCACAGCGACGAGATGCCGTTGCGCGAGGCCTCGCGGGCCTGTTCGCGCAGCTGCGGCACCCTTTCGGCGACGCGCGTGCCGGGAGGGAAGTCGTTCATGAGAGCGAGACCGAAGCGAAGAGCCATCCGGGCGGTCCTTTCAGTTGTCGCGGGCACGCGCGAGGAGCGCGTCGACGACGACCGCTCCTTCCCCGTCCGCGCCCACGAGAATCGGGTTGAGGTCCATCTCGCCGAGATCGGGATGCTCGGCCATGAGCCGGGAAGCCGCGGCGACCACGTTCGCCAGCGCAGCCACGTCGTAGCTGTGTCCACGGTGCCCGCCGAGGACGCCACCGACGCGCAGGCTCGCGATCGCGTCGCGCACCGCGACGGCACCGACCGGGCAGGGGAGGAAGACACGGTCGTCGAGCACCTCGGCGAGCACACCGCCCGCGCCGACCATGATCACGGGGCCGAGGGCGGGGTCTCGGACCGCGCCGGCGATCATCTCCATCCCGGCGTACTGCCGTGCGATGAGGTAGGCGTCGAAGTCCAGGCCGTGACGCGCGACCGCCCCGTCGATCGCGTCGAGCGCTGCCGCGAGGGCGGTATCGTCGGCCACGCCCGTGCGAACGAGCCCCAGATCGCTCTTGTGCTGGATGCCGTGGCACAGGCCTTTCACGACGACCGGGTAGCCGAGGGCCGCCGCCGCCGTGAGAGCGTCGCCTCGGGTGCGCGCTGCGCGCTCGACGCTCACCGGGACACCGTACGCGGCGAGGAGGGACTTCGCTCCGGCCTCGTCACGGACGGCCTCGTCGCCGAGCACGCGGCCGGCAGCCGGCGGCTCGACCGCTTCGCGCACGGGGGGCGGTGGGGCGACCCGCTCGAGATCTGCGGTGAGAGCGAGCGCGCGCACCCCGCGGGCGGCGTCCGAGAAGGCGACCACTCCGGAGTCGCGCAGGTACGCGTCCCGCCACTCGGTGAGTCCGTGCGATTCCCAGGCGGTCACGATCATCGGGATGCGCGAGCCCCGCGTCGCCTCCACGATCGCCGGTGTCAGGCGCCTCGAGTCGAACTCGCCCCACGTCGGCAGCGCGACCACGACGGCATCGTGCTCGCCGGCATCGGCGATGGCGGCGAATACGTTCCCCAGCAGCTCCTGGTCGCCGATGATCTGCCCCGTCAGGTCGAGCGGATTGCCTGGGGATCCGAACCGCATCGTGCGCGACAGCGCCTCGGTCAGCGCCGGCGACAGCTCGGGCAGCTCGAGACCCGCCCCCTCGGCGAGGTCGGCCACGTAGCCGCACTCGCCGCCGGAGGGCGACACGACCAGCACGCGCCGCCCTCCGAGCGCCGGCAGCTGCTGCCGGAGCCGCGCGGCGTCCACCAGGTCGTCGACACTGTCGACCACGCGCACTCCGAAGGGGCGCATGAGGTCCCGGAAGACGTCGTACGACCCGGCCATCGCGCCGGTGTGGCTCTGCGCACTGCGCACGCCTGCGGCCGAACGCCCGACCTTGAGCATGAGCACCGCCGTGTCCGTCGCGCGCGCCCGCGCCACGGCATCCCGGAACGCGCCGATGTCGCGCAGCTGCTCGACGTACAGCAGAATCGTCCGGACCGACGGGTCATCCGCGAACGCGGCGACCATGTCGGCGATGCCGACGTCGGCCTCGTTCCCCACGCTGACCATCGCACGCACACCGACGTCGTCGCCCTGCGCCCGGTTGAAGAGGTTCGCGGCCATCCCGCCGCTCTGGCTCACGATTGCGACGTCCCCCGGCAGCTGCCGAGTCGTCACATTGAGCGTCGTGCACGACAGCACGTTCTCGGGAACGCTGATGAGCCCGATGCAGTTGGGGCCGATGACGCGCATCCCTGTGCGAGCGGCCAGCTCGCGGATGCGCTCTTGCGCCACCTGCCCATCCGTCCCTTCCTCGGCGAACCCCGACGAGCACACGACGACGGCCCCGACGCCCGCCTCGGCGCATTCGGCGACGATGTCCTCCACGAGTCCGGCGCGTACGAGGACGTAGGCGAGATCGACACGCTCGGGCACATCGCCGATGCGTCGGTAGCTCGCAAGGCCGCGGATATCGCCCTCGCGCGCCGTGACCGGATAGAGGCGTCCGGTGTATCCGGTGCGGAGGAGGTTGGCGATGGGACGTCCGTTGTGGCGCCCCTCGTCCGCGGAGGCCCCGATGATCGCGATCGAGCGGGGCGCGAGGAGCCGATCCAGGTCCACCTTCGAGGCTCGGTCATCCGTCTGGGTCTTCACGTCGTGCTCCCTCTTCCTCGTCGGACGATGTTGATGCTCAGCAGGACCACGGTGACGGCGCTGCCGGCCGCCGAGACGGCGTACGCGAATGTGATGCCGGCGCTCGAGGGGAACCCCGTCGGCGCGAGTGCGGCCGCGAACACGGCGGCAGCGATCGCGCTCCCGACCGATCCCCCGACGGTGCGCAGAACCTGGTTGAAGCTGACCGCGCTGCCGAACTCGTCCGCGGCGACTCGGCGCGCGATGAGAAGCGGAAGCGCCGCGTACGTCGAACCGACCCCCAGGCCGTTGAGGAACATGCCGAGGAGCACCCAGACCAGGCTGTCGTGCACGATCGCGAGGAGCGCCGCCGACGTCATGACGACGATGGCCCCCGCCGGGAGGACGAGCCGGGACGCGTGCTCGCCCCGCAGCCTCCGGACGACACGGTTCGCGATGAGGGAGCCGATCGTGAACGGCAGCATGACGAAGCCCGCCCACACGAGCGGCAGTGCCGCGCCGTAGCCGGTCGATTGCGGCGCCTGGGCCACGAGGCTCGAGACCGACAGCACCATGTACATCGTCGCGCCGAGGGCGATCGCAGTGCCGTGCGCGATCGCGATGTCGGGATCGCGCAGGACGCGCAGGTCGACGAGCGGACGCCGCGTGCGGCGGCTTGCGAGCACCCACGCCGCGAGCAGGCCGACGGATGCCGCGGCCATCGCGATCGTGGACGGCGACAGCCACCCCCACACGGGGGCTTCGCTGACCGTGAGGAGGAGCGCCGTGAGCCCGCCGCCGAGCAGCACGGCACCGAGGACGTCGAAGCGGCCCCGTCGGAGGGGCACCGGCCGATCGCGCGGCACGACGAACAGGACGACGGCCATCGCGGTCGCCATGAAGAGGGCGCCGAAGACGAATGCAAGCCGGAACCCGCCGAGCTGCGCCAGCACTCCCGTCAGCGGATAGCCGATGCCCGCGCCGGCAGCCCCGGTGACCGCGAGCGTCGACATCGTGGCTCGAAGCCGTGGCCTGGACACGAGTCCGCGGCAGATCGAGATCGCGACGGGGAAGACGCCGTACGCGAGTCCCTGCAGCGCTCGTCCCACTTGGAACACCGCGAAGTCGTCGGCGGTGGCGCACACGAGTGACCCCACGAGGATGACACCGAGCGAGACGACGAACAGGCGGCGCTTGCGGGCTCCGTCGCTCAGACGCCCCATGATCGGGGTGGCGACGGCGCCCACGAGGAGATTGACCGTGAGCATCCACTGTGCCGAGTTCACGGGTACCTGCATCTCGGCGGCGACGCTCGGGACGAGCAGCATGCCGAGCGAGCTGACGATGCCGGACGACAGGGCGGCGTACACCAGCCCCGTGCTGAGCACCCGCTCGCCCGCGCTCGGCACGGCGTCAGTCGGCTGCGGGCAGGCGCATGATCATGCCGACGCGCTTGCAGAGCAGGACGAGTTCGTCGCGCTGGTTGATGCCCCGGTGCTCGAACCACACGATGCCGCGGGTCTGATCGCTCTTCGACTCGCGCTTGTCGAGGATCGTCGTCTCGGCTCGCAGGGTGTCGCCATGGAAGACGGGGTTCGGGAACTCGACGTGCTCGTACCCGAGGTTGCCGAGCGAGGTCTGGAAGACGAGATCGGGCACAGTCATGCCGCCGATGAGCGCCATCGTGAAGAGGCTGTTGACGAGCGGCTTCCCGTACGGGAGCGTCTTGGCGTATTCCGCGTCGAGGTGGATGGGAGCGACGTTCATCGACAGCGACGTGAACAAGACGTTGTCCATCTCGGTCACGGTGCGAGTCAGCGGGTGCCGGATGACTGCTCCCGGTTCCATCTCCTCGAAGTACAGGCCTTTCATATGATGCGTCCCCTCTCCCGCCTCAACGGGCGTTCATGCCGGCGATCTCGTCGGCACGCGCCAGCCATTCGATCGCCTTGTCGACGTGCGCCTTGTCGATGTGTCCGCCTCGGTAGACGACGGCACCGGCACCCTGCTGCGCGGCCTCTTCATAGGCGGCGACGAGACCCTCGAAGAACTCGCGCTGCTCGGGATCGGGCCCGAACACCTCGTTGATGATCCCGACGTGGCTCGGGTGGATGGCGATCTGGCCGCGGAAGCCCAGCTGCCTGCCCTGCTTCGCGAACGCACGCAGGCCGTCGAGATCGTGGATCCTCTCCCAGAGCCCCGTCATGGCGTGCACGCCGGCGGCGCGGCACGCCAGAAGCACGCGGCTGCGCATGGCGAGCGTCTCGAGCCCTTCGGGCGTCCATTCGTAGCCGACCTCCCGCGCGACGTCGGCGTGCTCCGCCGTCGATCCGATCACGCAGCCCATCCGCGGCGTGCTCGTCGCGATCTCCTCGCAGTGCACGAGCGCGCGCGCGGTCTCCATCGGCACGACGAGCTCGACATCCGACGCGCCGTTGCGGGCTTCGACGTAGTCGATCAGGGTCTCGAAGCGCTGCGCGTCGAGCGCCGATTCGATCTTGGGGGCGAACACGGCGTCGAGTCCCGGCCCGACGACGGCCTCGAGGTCGAAGCCGGTCTGCCCGGTGGCAAGGCCGTTGACCCGGACGAGAACCCCGATGTTGACCTGCTCGTCGTGAAGTCGGCGGATGGATGCCGCGACCTGCTCCCGCGCCTGCGGCTTCAGATCGGCGGGGACACTGTCTTCGAGATCGAGGGTGATCGCGTCGGCACCTGAGGCGATCGCCTTGTCGACCCAGTCGACACGGTGACCGGGGACGAACAGCATCGAACGATACGGACGCATGGCGGATCCTTCCTCAGCCGCATCACGGCACGGCCTCTCCGCCGCGTGCGGGTTGCCCCGACTTCGCGGCATTTGATATGTATCATATCCATAGATTCCGATCGGAGCCATTCATGGAAGAGCTCTCTCCCGAGGCCGAGCACGACATCCGCCAGTCCGTCCGCGCGATCTGCGCGAAGTTCCCCGACGAGTATTGGTCGCACGCCGACACGCACCACGAGTTCCCGTGGGAGTTCTACCGCGCGATGGCCGACGAGGGCTGGCTCGGCATCTGCACACCCGAAGAGTACGGCGGCGGAGGCGCCGGTGTGCAGGCAGCTGCGATCTTCATGGAAGAGGTCGCCGGCAACGGCGGTGCGCTCAATGCCGCCACGACGGTCCAGGTGGCCCTGTTCGGTCTGGAGCCGATCGTCAAGCACGGCAGCGAGGAGCAGAAGCGGCGATTCCTGCCCGAGGCGGTCGAGGGCAGGCTCCAGGTGTGCTTCGCCGTCACCGAGCCCGATGCCGGCACGGACACGACGTCGATCACGACGACGGCGCGCAAGGTCGAAGGCGGCTACATCGTCAACGGTCGCAAGGTGTTCATCTCCCGCGCGCTCGAAGCGGACCGGATGCTGCTGATCACCAGGACGTCGCCCCGCGCCGAGGGCGCGAAGCCGACGGACGGCATGACCCTGTTCTTCGCGGAGATGGACCACGAGCACGTCCAGATCAACCCGATCCCCAAGCTCGGCCGCAACGCCATCGCCACCAACGAGCTCGTCATCGACGACCTGTTCATCCCCGACGAGGACCGCGTGGGCGAGGAGGGACGCGGGTTCAGGTATCTCCTCAGCGGCCTCAACGCCGAGCGCATCATCGTCGCCGCCGTCTGCCTCGGGATCGGCCGGGCCGCGCTGCGCAAGACGGTCGAGTATGCGAAGCAGCGCACGGTGTTCGGACGCCCGATCGGGCAGAACCAGGGTGTGCAGTTCCCGCTCGCCGACTCCCTCGCGAAGCTCGACGCCGCCGAGCTTCTCGTGCGCCAGGCCGCCAAGCTCTACGACAACGGCGAGCCCTGCGGAAAGGAGGCGAACGAGGCGAAGTACCTCGCGTCGGAGTGGGCGTTCGAGGCCTGCGACCGCGCCATCCAGTTCCACGGCGGCTACGGCTACACGACCGAGTACCACGTCGAGCGCTACTGGCGCGACGTCCGCATCGAGCGGATCGCCCCGATCAGCAACGAGCTCGTGCTGGCCTTCCTCGGCTCCAACGTCCTCGGCCTTCCCCGCTCGTACTGATGGCTCCCGACATGATCGACGAGGTCTTCCTGTGCGCGTCGACCATCGATGCGGCGCCCCTGCGGGAGCGCATCGTCGCGGCGGCCCGAGCCGGGTACGACGGCATCGGCCTTCGTCCCGGCCACCTCGCCCGCGCTCAGGCCGAAGGGGCCGACACGGACGAGATCCGCAGCGAGCTCGCGTTGCACGATCTCGAGGTGTTCGAGGTCGGATTCCTGTCGGACTGGTGGCTGCCCGACGGTGAGAACGCGAAGTCGCTCGCCCACGAGGCATCCCTTCACTCCCTCAAGAACGCGCTCGGCGGACGTCACATGATGGTGATCGCAGGCCCGCTCGATCGCGGCCTGAACGCGGTGGCGGAGCGCTTCAGGGGTGTGTGCCGACGAGCCGCCGAGCATGACCTCCGCGTAGCGCTGGAGTTCCTGCCGTGGACCGACACGCGCACCGTGGAAGACGCGTGGCGCATCGTCGAGGCCGCCGGCGAGCCCAATGGCGGCGTGGTCGTCGACACGTGGCACTTCTTCCGCGGTGGGAGCACGTTCGCTCAGTTGGAGCGGGTCCCGGCCGACCGCATACCGGTGATCCAGCTCAGCGACGGCCCCCTCACCCGGGTTGGCACAGAGCTCGACGACACGTTCCACCTCCGTCACCTGCCAGGCGCGGGCGAGTTCGACCTCCGCGGCCTCTTCGACACACTTCGGAGGATGGGCGTCTCGTCGCCCGTCGGCATGGAAGTCCTCTCCGACGAGTTGCGCGCCCTCGATACCGACACGGTCGCCCAGCGCACGCGCGACGGTCTCCGTTCGTTCCTCGCCGGCATCGCCCGCTGAGGCCATTGGCCGACCGGACGGCGACCCGATCGCACAGGAACGGGCCGCCGTCCCGTTTCACGCGTGGCGCTGACGCCGGCGCCCGATCAGGAGCGCGAGGAGCGTGACGACCGTGAAGACGACGCTCACGATGACCGACAGGGCCGCGAGCTGCGTCGTCGAGCCGTTCAGCCACATCTTGATCATCGTGAAGCCGATGACCGGCGTATTGATGCCGGCGAGGATGGCCGACCCGGTCAGCTCCCCCGCCATGAGCACGAAGCACAGCGCGAAGCCCGAGATGAACCCCGGCCAGATCAGCGGGAGCATCACCCGGAAGAACGTGCGGCCCTGGCCCGCCCCCGAGACGTAAGAAGCCTCGACTATGTCGTTGCCGACCTGCGCGACGGCGGAGTTCGCCGACACGACCGCCTGCGGCAGATACATCACGATGTACGCCGCGATCAGGATGAACGACGTGCCCGACAGCATGAACGGCGGACCGGCGAACGCCGCGACGAACGCGACCGCGACGACGAGATGAGGGATCGTCGCGGGAAGGCGTGAGACGTTGTCGACGACCTTCGCGAGGAATCCGCTGTTGCGCGCCAGGTACATCGCCACGATCGTGGCGACCACCATGACGATCAGGCCGCCCTGGATGCCGAACATGACCGAGTTCATCAGCGACCGCTGGATCTCGGGATCCTGGAACATCGCAGCGTAGTTCTTCAGGCTGTACTTCGACACGTCGAAGCTGCTCGACCAGAACCCCTGCACCGACAGGAAGATCAGGCCGAGGAATGGCAGGATCGACGTCGCGGCGATGTAGAACAGCACCCCGAACCGCGCGACCCCACGCCACCGTCCGAGCTCGACGGCCGATCCGCGTCCGATGCGTCCCCCGATCGTGCCGAAGCGCTTCGTGCGATTGACCCGGATCTGCCACCACCCGACGAGGGCCACGACGAGGAGCATGAGGATGCTGAGGACGACGGCCACGTCGGTGTCGGGCGGATACGCGAAGGTCAGCAGCCGGTAGATCCGCAGCGACAGCAGCTCGATCTCGGCCGAGACGCCGACCGTCGCCGGGATGGAGAACATGGCGAACCCGATGATGAGCTGGATGTTGAACGCGCCGACGAGCGCCGGCTTGATCGACGGGAGGGTGACGGTCCAGAAGGTGCGGAACACGCCAGACCCGTTCACGCGCGCCGCCTCCTCGAGGGACGGATCGAGGTTGCGCAGCGCCGAGCTGATGCTCAGGTAGCCGAACGGCACGATGTAGAGGACGTAGAGGAAGATCAGCCCGCCCCACGAGTAGATCTCGAACGGCCCCTCTGCCATCTGGATGCCGAAGATCCCCAGGAAGTCGCGGATCCACACGTTGAGAAGGCCGGCGCGCCCCGACGTGAGGGCGATCCACCCCACGGTGCCGGCGAGCGACGGGATCATGAGCGGGATGAGCGGGAGAACCGTGGACGCCCAGCCGATGCGCGCGTCCGTGCGCTCCATGACCCAGGCGAAGAGCGTCGCGATCGCGAGCGACATCGGAATCGAGATCGCGAGGACGACGAAGGTGTTGAGCAGGACCGTCCCGATATTGGGCAGCGCCCAGACTTCGACGAAGGCGCTCAGGTCGAGGCGGCCGTCGGAGATGAACACCGACACGAGGGTGGAGATCAGCGGATACCCCACGAGGATGACGATGCCCGCGGTGACGAGTCCGGCGAAGACGCCGAACAGCGACAGGTTGCGTACGCGTCCGACGACGCGCTGGGCGATCGTCGGACGCCCGGCCACGGTCGTCGTCATTCAGGCCTCTGTGGGGTTCTTGATCGCCAGCAGGCCGTCCGGGATGACCGACAGCCGCACGCGCTGACCCTCGGTGATGTCGGAGTCTGCGGGAGCGAGCGCGAGGATCGTGCGGTCGCCCGCCGTGATGAGGAGCTCGACGTTGAGTCCGACGAACACCCGCGCCGTGACGTCGCCCTCGATCACGAGACTCGCCGGCACCGCTGCGTCGGCACGTTCGACCGGATCCACGCGGGCGTTCTCGGGTCGCCACGTCACGACGCACGTCTCACCGGTCTCGACCAGGTCTCCCGACACGACCGCCGTCGCGAGCCCGAACGGCGTGGCAACCGAAGCGCGCCCGCCCTCGAGCGCCGTCACGTTGCCGGTCGCCTCGTTCGCACGCCCGATGAAGCGGGCGACGTAACGACTCGCCGGGCGGGTGTAGATCGCGCGGCCGGTGTCGAGCTGCGCGATGTGACCGTCGTCGAGCACCGCGATGCGGTGAGCGAGGTGCATCGCCTCCGACTGGTCATGTGTCACGTACAGCGCGGTGAACCCGATGGTGCGCTGCATCTCGAGCATCTCCTCGCGCAGCTGCTCGCGCACTTTGGCGTCGATGTTCGACAGCGGCTCGTCGAAGAGCACGAGCTCACTCTCGGAGACGAGGGCCCGCGCGAGCGCGACCCTCTGCTGCTGCCCGCCCGACATCTGGTTCGGATAGCGATTGGCCTGGGCGGAGACGTCCACGAGATCGAGCACGCGCTCGACGCGCTCCTTGATCTCTGCGCGTTTCACTCCCCGGGTGCGCAGCGGATAGGCGATGTTCTGCGCCGCGGTCATGTGTGGCCACAACGCGTACGTCTGGAAGATCATGCTGACGTGGCGACGCTCGGGCGGAAGGTTCAGCGCGGCGCTGCTGTCGTACACGGGACGCCCCGAGATCGCGACCCGCCCCGAGTCGGGGTGGTCGAGGCCGGCGACGCAGCGCAGCAGCGTCGTCTTGCCGCATCCGCTCGGCCCGAGGAGGACCAGGAACTCACCGCGGTTGACGGCGAGCGAGATGCCGTCGACGGCGGTCACCCGCTTCTCGCCCGGAAGGTGGAAGTGCTTGTGCAGGTCGTCGATTCGCAGCACGGGCTCCAGCCCGGCCCCCGCGAGGACCGTGGCGGTGCCCGGGGCGAGCCGCGGGACCGTCGTGATGGTGCTCTCTGCCGACATGGTGATTCCTTCGAATGCGCGTGGGTGGGGTCGCCCGGACTGGCCGGGCGACCCCGGCCGGTCACTGGATGCCGAGCGCTGCCAGGACGGCGTCGCGGTTGGCGTTGACCTCGGCGATGTCGTACGGGATGTACCCGTCTCCGAGGCTCTCCGCGTTCGGGATGTCGTCCATCGGCGAGGCCGCGAAGTTGCCGTTGAAGGCCTCCTGGCCCTCAGGCGTCGCGATCCAGGCGACGAACAGGCGCGCCGCGTTGGGGTGCTCGGCCTCGGAGTTGATGATGGTGGTGTTCTCGACGCCGGTGAAGGGCTCGAGCGACGCGTTCTCCACGGGAGCCCCCTCCGCCTTGAGCGGATTCGCGACCGACGGAAGGCTCGGGAACAGTCCCATCGCCTCACCGGCCGCGAGCGCCTGGGCTCCGGGGATCGCGCTGTCGACGAGACGGTAGTCCTGGTCGCTGATGCCCTCGAGGTATTCGGCACCGTACGTGTCATAGAGGAGGCTGTACTGGGCCATCCACGGCAGGATGGCGCGGGGGTCGACCAGCATGAGCTGGTCCTTCCACTCGTCTTCGAGCAGGTCCTCCCAGCTGCCCGGCGCCTCGGCGGTCTCGGTGTTGTAGAGGAATCGGATGGGCGAGACCTGACTCACGATCTGCGGCCCGCGGACGAAGTCGGCGGGGTAGTCGGCGAGCGTCGGGAGGTCGAACTCGTCCAGGTTCTTCGTCCAGCCCTCTTCGAGCGCATGATCGGGGAAGTCGCCCTCGGAAGTGGTCAGCACATCTGCCGACACGGCGCCGGCCTCCATCTCGGACGAGAACCGCAGCGGGCCCTCCGTGCCGCCCAGCCGCAGCATCTGCAGCGTGACTCCAGGGAACTGCGCTTCGAACGCCGCTTTGATCTGGTCCATGTTGTCAGGGACGATCGAGGTGTACCAGGTGAGAGTGCCCTCGGCCTGCGCCTCCTCGTAGAGTGCGCCGAGCGCGTCGTCATCGCCCGCCGGGACCTGGGTGTTCGCAGGCGTCGGGGGCGCCCCGGCGGAACAGGCGGCGAACAGCACGGCGGCTGCGGCGGCTGCGATGCCGCCCAGCACGCCTCGGCGAGCACGCATGGCCACACGGGAGCGGGCGCTGTGTGAATGCATGTGATCCTCCTTGATCAGGGTGGATCTAACGATATGAATGATGCGCAGGAATGTCAACGTTTTTGCTCAACGAATGCGGTACCCGCCGTCAGCGACGAGCGTGTGTCCCGTCACGTACGAGGACGCGTCCGAGATCAGCCACTCGACCGCTTCGGCGACCTCGTCCGGCGAGCCGATCCGGCCGAGGACGCCCCCAACGCGATCGACGTAGGCAGCCTCGCTCTCAACGCTGCCCTCCCGCCTGGCCCGTACCATCGGAGTCGACATCACACCCGGGCAGACGCAGTTGACTCGAATGCCGTACGGGCCGCCCTCCAGCGCCGCAGTCTCGGTCAGGCCGATGACCGCGAACTTCGACGCCACGTAGGCGGCCGATCCGCTGATCGCCCGGAACGACCTGGTCGATCCGATGTTGACGATGCGACCGGCCGTTCCCGCGGACTGCATGGCCCTCATCTCGTACTTGAGGCACAGCGCGACGCCTCGGGCGTTGACCGCCATGATCCGGTCGAAGGCCGCGAGGTCGAGGTCGGCGAGCCGGTCGTCGTCGGGATGGATCCCGGCGTTGTTGACGGCCCATGCGAGTCCGCGACCGCGCCGATCCACGTCCGCGAACAGGGCGGCCACGCTGTCTTCCGAGGTGACATCGACGATCACCGCCTGTGCAGATCCGCCCGTGGACTCGATGAGCCTCACCGTCCCCTCCGCGCCCGCGAGATCGCGATCGGCGACGAAGACGTGACGGCCGGCAGACGCCGCCAGCAGCGCGATCTCACGTCCCAGCCCGGATCCTGCGCCTGTCACAACACCGGTCACACGCTCGCTCATCGACATCCACTCCTTCTGCGCCGCTCGAGCGCCTCTGCGTTACGCGGCATCGCCGCGGGATCGGACCCGCTCAGTCCGCCGGTATCGTCAGCACGACCTTGCCGCGGACCCTCCGCTCGTCGAGGTCGCGCAGCGCCTCAGCCGCCTCCTCGATCGGCCGGACCACCGCCGGGCTGGGGACGACGAGGCCGGCCTCGCACCACCGAACGATGTCCTGCCACTGTCGCTGGGCGAAGCCGGGATTGGCCCTGGAGTACGGTCCCCACGACACGCCACGCACATCGATGTTGCCCAGGAGGAGCCGGTTGAGGCGCACCGACGGGATGGTCCCGCCGACATAGCCGATCGACAGCAGCCGGCCCTGCGGCGCCAGAGCACGCAGTCCCTCCAGCACGAGGTCGTCGGTGCCTACGACGTCGAGCACGATGTCGACCCCGCGTTCGCCGGTGACCTTTCGCACGGCTCCCGCGTCGGGCGCGGTCAGCACGGCATCCGGCTCGAACCGCTCGACGAAAGCTGCCTCCGCCTCTGACGCCACGAGCGCGACGACGCGGCATCCGAGCGCCTTCGCCACCTGCAGAGCGGCGCTGCCGACGCCGCCCGCCGCACCGTTCACCTGCACCCAGTCGCCGGGGCGAGCGTCGCCGCGCGTGAGGAGCGCGAAATGTGCGGTGAGAAAGGTCAGCGGCATCCCCGCCCCCTCCTCGGCCGTGAGCACGTCCGGCAGCGGCAGAAGGCGCTCATCGGGCACCGCGACGACCTGCGCCGCCGCTCCGTGGGTGATCGCGGCGACGACGCGCGAGCCGGCGCTCAGCCCCTGCGACGGCGCATCGTCGATGAGCACGCCCGCGAGATCGACGCCGGTCGCGAAGGGAAGCTCCGGCCGGAACTGGTACTGACCGCGCGACATGAGCAGATCGGGGAACGACAGTCCTGCCGCCTGCACGCGCACCCGGGGAAACCCGGCGGACTCGGCCGGCTCGGGCACGTCGCGTACCTCGATCCCGTCCGGCCCCTCGAGCCGGACGACCTGTGCTGCGCGCATGCGACTCCCTCGTCGTGGTTCACGATGCTGGCACCGACGTTACTATGATAATCAATCGAAAGGTAGCTCGCGTGGCGCGTGAGCGCCAGGATGGGTTGACGAGGAAGGGCGCACCAATGGCCGACATCGAGATCGAGGATCGCGGATCCGCCCGCTGGATTCGCATCAACCGTCCCGAACGCCGCAACGCGTACGACGGCGACATGGCGGCGGCGATGACGGAGGCCTTCCAGACTGCCTCGCGCTTCGACGCGGTCATCCTGACCGGCAGCGGCGGTTCGTTCTGCGCCGGGGGCTACCTCGCCGATCTCGAGTCGGCGGAGGCCGACACGATCCGAGAGCTGTTCACGAGCTCGCTTCGCCTGGTCGACGCGATCCGCGCCTGTCCCCGCCCGGTCATCGCGGCGGTCGACGGCGCCGCCGCGGGCGGCGGCAACGAGCTGGTCATCGCATGCGACTTCGCGATCGCCACGCAGCGGTCGACCTTTGGCCAGACCGGACCCCGGGTCGGGTCGGCTCCGGTGCTGGGCGCCACCAACCTCCTCCCGATCCAGATCGGCGAGAAGCGCGCGAAGGAGATGGCGATGATGTGCCGCCGCTACTCCGCCGAACAGGCGCTCGCCATGGGGCTCATCAACGAAGTCACCTCCGACGACGGCCTCGACGAGGCCGTCGAACGCTGGCTCGCCGAGATCCACGTCTTGAGTCCTCGGTCGCTCGAGATCGTCAAGGTGAGCTCGAACCTGTGGTGGAACGCCGCAGGAGACAACATGCGCACGAGCCTCGGCATGCTCGTCCAGGCCATCGGCAGCGACGACATGATCGAAGGCGCCAGGGCCTTCCTCGAGAAGCGTCCGCCGAACTTCCGGGATTGATCGACGACGGATCAGGATGCCGGAGGCCGCTCCACGACCTCCACGTGGAAGCCGTCCGGATCGATGAAGTACACCGCCCAGCCACCCTCCAGCACGCCAGACGGAAGCGGGACGGCGCGCTGCGAGCGCGCTCGGTGCCCCAGCGACGCCATGTGGGCATAGAGGGCGGGGAGGTCGTCGGTCTCGAAGCATACATGCGCGGACGCGCGGTCCCACGGACGAGCCGACGCGTCGCGCTGAGGGACGCCGCTGACACGGAGCAGCTCGATGACGTCCGGCCCGCCGGGGAAGCCGAGGAACACGACGTCGCCGCGTGCGACAGGCTCAGCCCCCCACACCTCGGGGCCCGCCGCGCTGATCTCGCCACGCGAACGCACCTCGAGGCCGAGCCCGTCGCGATAGAACGCGATGCTCCGCTCCAGGTCGGCCACCGACAGTCCGACGTGCCAGAAGCCGGTCACGACGCTCATGCGATCGTCATCCCGCCGTCGACCACGATGCTCGCTCCGTTCAGGTACCCGGCGGCGTCTGAGACGAGGAACGCCACGACCCGGCCGATATCGTCGGGCTCGCCGATGCGGCGCAGCGGGATGCCCTCGATCCACTCGTCGTACTCCTCGCCGCTCGAGCGTGCCATCACCGACAGCGGCGTGCGCACCGGCCCGGGGCAGACGGCGTTCGTCCGGATGCCGGCGGGCCCGTACTCGCGAGCGAGCGATCGCGCCATCCCGACCACACCCGCCTTCGACGACGAGTAGGCGAGGTGACGGGTGCCGAACGACGCTCCTCCGACAGAGGCTGTCAGCACCACAGCTCCCGATCGTCGCTCGAGCATGTCGCGGAGCCCATGCTTGACGGTGAGATACGCGCCCGTGAGGTTCACGGCGAGCGTTCGACTCCATACCTCCAGCTCGAGCTCGTGGGCTGGGCCGTCCTGCGCCTCGCCCTCTCCGTTGAAGCAGACGCCGGCGTTGGCGTGGACGATGTCGATCGGCCCCAGCTCCTCTCGCACGCGCTGAAGCGCAGCCTGTACCGAGGCTTCTTCCGCGACGTCGCACGGCACGAACAGATCTGCAGGGGCGTCCGTCGCTGCGATGTCGAGAGCCGCCACAACGGCGCCGTCGGCGCGCAGCGCGGCGACGGTCGCCGATCCGATGCCGCTCGCAGCACCGGTCACCACCGCCACGCGTCCTGCGAGAGCGGTCGTCATGGCGCCGTCTGGTTCATCGCCTCTGGGAGCCAGAGGAACAGATCGGGGAACAGGATGAGCAGCAGCGCGAAGAGGATCGTAACGGGGTAGAACCACGCCGCGCCCTGGTTCACCTCGCTGAGGGTCATGGGCACCTTGGCCTCGCGCGCGATGCGGTGGACGACGAACACCAGCACACCGACGGGGGGCGTGAGTACCGCGAGCTCACCGAGGAGCACGACGAAGACGCCGAAGATGAGCGGGTTGACGCCGACCGACATCGCGACGGGCAGGAGGATCGGGACGGTCACGAGCATCATCGGCACGGGATCCATGAACGTTCCGAGCAGCAGGTAGAGGACCAGCACGAAGATCATGAACACGACGGGCCCGGCGCCCACATCCTCCAGCCAGGTCGTGAAGGCACGCGGAATGCCGGTCACGGTCATGAACCGGCCGAACATGTCACCGCCGATGATGATCAGGAAGATCCCACCCGTCGCGATCACAGTGTCGCGCACCGCCGGCAGCACGGCACGGCCGAGTACCTTGAGCCCCTTGGTGAGTCCCACCATGACCAATGCGGCCAGTGCACCGAACGCTCCCGCTTCGGTGGGGGTGAACACGCCCGCGTAGAGCCCGCCCAGCACGACGGCGATCAGCACGATCACAGGCCACAGCCCCACGATCGCACCGAGCCGCCGGCCGATCGGGAGCTTCTCGCCGTCGCGGCGCGGTGCGAGCGACGGACGCACGAGCACCATCACGACCATCATGAACGCGAAGGCGACGTGGATGAGGACACCGGGGACCACGCCCGCCATGAGCTGCTGCCCGACCGGCACCTGTGCGATGCCGGCATAGATGACGAGGAGGATGCTCGGCGGGATGAGCTGGCCGCCCGTGCCCGCCATGAGCACGGCGCCGGCGGCGAAGCGACGGTCGTAGCCGGCCTTCACCATCTCGGGGATCCCGGTGCGGCCGAGCGCGTAGACGATGCCGAGGGTCGAGCCGCTCGCGGCGCCCATGGCGGCGCCTGCGAAGTTGGTGCTGACCGCCAGCCCGGCGGGCGTGCGCCCGACGAGCGCCCGCACGGCTCCGAAGACGGTGCTGCCGAGGCCGCTGCGCTCCATGATCATGCCCATGAAGATGAACATGGGAATGACGCTCAGGGTCCAGCTCGCCGAACTCGTCCAGGCAGACCCCCGCAGCATCGAGGACGCCGCGTTGCCGCCGGCCAGGATGAATATCCCGAGGACGCCGACGATGCCGAGCGTGAGCCCGACGGGGATCCGCAGGAACATGAGCCACAGCAGCAGCACGAACGCGAGGGCGCCGACGACGATGCCCGACTCCACCGTGAACATGAGGACGAGCAGCATGCCGACCACGATCGGTGTGGCGTAGACATACCAGACCGCAGCTCGCCGCAGCTTCTGCGGCGAGACATCCGCGCTGAGTTCCTCGCGCTGGTCGACGGCCGACATCAGCGCACCGCCGTGACCGAAGCCGCGTGCTCGCGTGCGGCCACTTGCCAGACGCTCACGATCGACAGGACGCAGGCGAAGGAGAACCCGAGGAAGCCCAGCGGAGCCATGAACCGGAACGGCCAGATGGGCCTGTGGCCGATCGGCGCGTATTCGCCGACGTCCATCTGATGAAGCGCCTCCTGGAACGTCGCGACGACGAGGACGAGCCCGATGACGCAGACCACCGTGAAGATCGCGGTGTCGACGATGCGGCGCATCCGCGGCGGGAGCGCGTCGACGAGGAAGTCGACCTGGATCCGTCCGCGGGAATGCTGTGCGA
The DNA here is from genome assembly GCF_004010105.1 of Microbacterium sp. CPCC 204701. Taxonomy (GTDB): domain Bacteria; phylum Actinomycetota; class Actinomycetes; order Actinomycetales; family Microbacteriaceae; genus Microbacterium. Next base: position 17,954 of record NZ_RRYE01000006.1, on the reverse strand, counting down.
GGGCGATGCCGACGAACGCGATCGACACCATCCACCACGACGAGACCATGTCGTTCCCACCCGGGATGCCGGACCCCGCGGTGTACCGGAGCACCACGTCGACGATGACGGTGAAGAAGAGTCCGGCGACGCTCAGCACGCCGATCGCGGTCAGGATGACCCAGAACACGCGGGACACGGAGCCCAGCACTCCTGACACGTCCTGATCGCCTTGCAGCTCCTCATCGAGGAGGTCGACGGCCCCGGGATCGCCGTTCGCTTCGTTCATTGCACGGTCCTTCGCGGCAGCCGGCCACGCGTGGCCGCCGGCGGCCCTGGTCAGTTGTTCTCGTAGGCGGCGGCGATGATCGCGTCGAGCCACGGCTCGAGATCGATCTGCTCCGACGGCGGAACGTCAGGGTCTTCGAGGGCTGCGAGGAAGTCGTTGACGCCGTCGCCCTCGACGTCGAAGCCCAGCTCTTCGATCGTGCCGAGCCACTTGTCGTGGAGCGCGACATACTCCTCCACGATCGCCTCAGGGTCGGCCACGCCCTCGGGCGCGGTCTCGGCGAGGCTCTCGATGACCGCGTCATGATGCTCGTCGATGCGCTCCTGGATTTCGGAGTCCGGCTCGAGGTACTCGATGCCGTGCTGTTCACGGCCCTCGGTCATGAACCGCCAGTACCCGTCGAGCTGGCGCCCCACGAAGACGCGGAGCCAGTCCTTCACGGCGTCGTACATCGCGACCTGCTGCGACTCGTCGAGCGACTTCCACGCCGCGTTCGAGATCGTGAGCCCGTCCTGATTCCAGCCGTTGAGCTTGAGCGGGACGTAGTAGCCGCCGAGCTCCCACAGTCCGGAGTTGATGTAGTGCGTGGGGTATGTCATGACGCAGTCCACGATGCCGCGCTGGAAGCCCTCGTAGATCTCCTCGGGAAGCAGTGTGACCGGCTCGCCTCCGAGGTTCTCGATCTCGTCGACCCATGCCTGTCCGGCGACGCGCACCTTGAGACCGGCGAAGTCGTCGAGCGAGGCCACAGGCTTGGAGCAGAAGAGGTCGTACTGCTGAACGAGGGCGAACGCGCCGATGTACTGGATGCCGAGGTTGCGCAGTTCCGAGTCCAGCTGCGCGGATCCGGTCTCGGAGTTCATCACGAACTCGAGATGGGCGCCGATCTTCTGAAGGAGGCCGGCAGGGAACGCCTGCGTGTTGAGACTCGACGCCGACGACAGCCAGTTCATGGTGGGGAAGTCGGCGGGGCTGGCGGGCGGCTGAATCCGCCCCATATCGAGAAGCCCATCGTTCATCGCACCGGCGATCTCGTTGGTGGGGACGACGGCGTTGGACCAGAAGTACTCGAACGAGACACTGCCGTGTGTGGCTTCCGTGACGGCATCGCCGAAAGCCTGAGTGGAGTCGGCGAAGGCTTCGCCCGGCGCGAAGATCTCCTGCACCTTGAGTGTGTGCGCTTCGCTCTCACCACCGGAGCCGGAGTCGGCGGAGTCGGCGCTGCCGCACCCGGCGAGGATCAGCATCGCGGCCACGACGCCCATCGCGCCGATACGGACCTTCGTGTTCTTGCGCATGTGACAGCCTTGTCTCAACGGGTGAGCGACGCCGCTCACCGGACCTATCGATGCATACCATTACACTGAATATGCCGGTCAGTGTCAATGGCGGGATGAGGAACCGCCGGCATCCGGGTCGCGTCGGTGTCCCCGCCATGCCATCGCACCCCCGTCGACGTCGTACGCGGCACCGGTGATGAAGCTCGCCGCAGGGGAGGCGAGGAAGCACGCCAGCTCAGCGATCTCGTCCGGTCGCGCCAGACGTGGGATGAGGTTCGTCTCGGTGATGGCCGAGACGCGAGAGTCCACGGCGCCCGCGCTGCGAGCGCTCGCGCTCATGTCCGTATCGACCGTCCCGGGGCAATAGCAGTTGACCCGCACGTCAGGTGCGAGCGTCAGCGCCATCGAGCGCGTGAGCTGGATGAGCGCAGCCTTCGACACCCCGTAGACCGCGTGGCTGAAGGCGGCGCGCCCCGCGATCGAGGCGGCGTTCACGATGGCCGGAGTTCTGCGCGAGACCCTAAGGTGCGGCGCGGCGAATCGGCTGAGCAGCCATGCACCCTTGACGTTCACGTCCATGACGAGGTCCCAGAGTGCTTCCGGTACGGTGTCGAAGTCGACATCGTTGGTGAATGCGCGCTCGAGCACTCCCGCATTGTTGACCAGCACGTCGATCCCCCCGAATCGAGCGACGGTCTCGTCGACCGCGACACGGACCGACTCGCGGTCCCGTAGATCGCACATGACACCGAGAGCGTCCGCCCCACGGTCGCGGATCTCGTCGCAGACCTCTGCGCTCTCGACGCGATCGACGACGACCACCGCCCGTGCTCCGCGCTCAGCCATCATGAGCGCGATAGAGCGGCCCATCCCCTGCGCTGCACCCGATACGACGCAGATGCGATCCTCGAGCTGCCGAGCGGGTCCGGCCGACGAGGCGATCACGCGAGCGTCTCGACCGGTTCGAAGTCCTTGACCGCGGGTACGAGGCGCTCCCCGAGCAGGCGGATGTAGTCCACGGAGCCCTGGGTCGACATCGCGGGCCAGTTCGCCCGCGTGATGATCGGATCGACCGGTACCCGGGCGGCGATGTCGCGCAGCTGCCGGGCACAGTCCTCGGGATCGCCGAGCACCCAGTGCTGCGCCATCACACCCGGGATCGAGCTTCGGAGCCCCTCCGGGTCGACGTACTCGTTGTGTCCTGTCGCAGCCATGTTCAGGTACCACTCGGAGGCGACCGTGACCGCCTTCTTCAGGGCATCGTCCCGGTCGCGGCCGATCATGATCTCGCGCCTCAGCGGTACGCGCCCCGAGCGCGAGCGACCTGCCGCCTCCCGGTAATCGAAGTATCTGCCGAGCAGTTCAGGGAGTTCGGCGGGCCTCTCCTGGGGTGTGATGGGCCAGGCGTCGGCCAGCTCGGCCGCGCGCTTGATCCCCGCGTCGCTGCCGGCGCCGACCCAGATCGGCGGATGCGGCTGCTGGAGCGGGCGGATGTGCACCGCGATGTCGTCCAGCGTGTAGTAGCGCCCGCGGTACGTGACGCGGTCCTGGGTCCACATGAGCTTGAGGATCTCGATGATCTCCGACAGCCGCCTGCCGCGCTCGGAGAACGGGATGCCGAAGGTCTCGTATTCCTTCGGGATGTAGCCGAGCCCCAGGCCGACCGAGATGCGCCCGCCCGTCACGACATCGAGGGTCGCGAGCTCCTCCGCGAGAAGCACCGGGTTGTAGAGCGGGCCGATCAGGATCTGCGTGCACAGGCGCACATGCGGGTCGAGCTCGCCGGCGAGCCGGGCGAGCACGGGCACCGGCTGGAACCAGCGAGAACCCTCGAAGTGGAAGTGCTGGCCGATGAGGATGTGCGTCATGCCCGCCTCCTGGGCGGCATGAGCCTGCCGGAGGATCGAGTCGAAGTGCTCCCGCTCCGAGACCGCGGTCGGGATGTTGCCGAGGATGATGCCCAGTTCCATCAGCGGACCGCCCCCGCGAAACCGCGCGCCCAACCGCTCTCAGCTGTCGTGATGCCCGCGACGTGGTTGACCTTTCGCGAGAACCGCCATCCCTCCGCCGTCTTGACCAGGACGTCGTCATACTCGCCGAAAGCGATCTTCGAGTCCCCCTGCCGACCCAGGAACGCGATGAAGTAGGATCGATGACGCGCGACGCCGGGCTCCAGGATGTCGATGACCTGATTCATCGTGTGGTGCCGCGCGAACTCGGTCGAGCCGTCGAAGAACGCCCGGTAGTACGCGCCGATGGCGGCGCGACCGACGTGATCGCCCGCCGCGTTCACCATGACGGCGTCATCGGTGAAGAGGCCGACGAGCTCGTCCAGCCGCGTGAGAGCATCGTTGAGAGAGCAGTACGTGGCGATGAGCTCACGCACCTCGTCCTTCGCCTCGAGCGCTGCGATGCGTTCTTGCCATTGGGTGTCAGACATGGTTTCGGTGACCTCTTCGTCGTGCGATTCTCTACGAATCATAACCATAAATCCTGAGCCCCTCGCCGACCTTGCGACGCGACCGCGTCAGCGAGGAAGGATGTCAGCTCGGCGACGAAGGTGTCGTTGTCATCGCTCGCGATCATGTGACCGGCGTCCACACGCACCATCCTCGCGTGAGGGACGAGGGTGCCCATGCGGACGAACGCGGCTTCGTCGACGACGTCCGACCGCGTTCCGCGCACGAGCATCGTCGGCACGCCGATCGACCGCGCGGCAGCCTCCGCCCGTTCGGGGACGGCACCCCTGGTCGGGTCCTCCGGCGACGGAAGGCTTGCCGGGTCCCAGTGCCACCGCCATCTCCCGTCCGGCCCTTCGGTCAGGTTGCGCCGCAGGCGCTCGGCCGACGGGGCTTCGGCGCGGTACGCCGCGACCGCTGCCGCCGCATCCTCGAGCGTCGCGAAGCCGTCGGGGTTCGCCCGCATGAACCGGTGCACACGACGGACGCCGGCGATGTCCACGGTCGCCGCGACGTCGAGCAGCACCAGAGCCCGCGCGAGGCCACCCCGCTCACCCTCCCCGATGAGACCGGTCATCCCTCCCAGTGACGCGCCGACGATCACGGGCTTCTCGCCGAGCGCGTCGACGACGTCGGCGAGATCGTCGACGAAGTCGTCGATCCGGTAGGAGCCGCCTCGTGCGCTCTCGCCGTGACCACGCGCGTCGAGCGCGACCACCGTCCATCCACGATCGGAGACGCGCGGGCCGGTCTCGCGCCAGGAGTGACGGCGCTGTCCGCTTCCGTGCAGGAGCAGGACGATGCCGGAGGGGTCGCCCGCCGGGTCGTGGCGCTCCCCGACGAGCCGCCCGATCCTGGTCTCGAACACGACCGTCTCTGCCCGCCTCGCCGAGGCATCCGACTCGTGCGGCATCACGCGTGCCGCCCTGACGCGGCGGCATCCGTCAGGAGCCGTGCCACGGCAAGTGCCTGGCGCGTCGCGAAGACGAGGCGCCTGGGGGCGTAGGCGTCGCCGACGATGTAGACCTCGCCGCGTCCGCCGACGCTGAGACTCTCATGCAGGCCGGACTCCGACTCTCCTCCGCAGGCGAGCACGGTGGCGTGGAACCCGCTCACGACGTCAGGTCGCCCGGAGTACACGTTGCGCACGTGCACCGACCCCTCCGAGATCTCGACCACCTCCTCCATGATGCGGATGCGCACGCCCAGGTCGTCCATCCGCCCGAGGACGGACCCGATGCTGTAGCGGCCGAGGAGCTGTCCCGGCACGTGCGTCGCGTAGAACATGGTGATCCGCGCACCGGCGACTGCCAGTTTCTCGGCGATCGCGAACGGCGCGAGGTGATCGTCCTGGACTACGAGGGCGATCTCCTCGCCCTCGACACGGCCGCTCATCGCGTCACGCGCGGTGAAGACCTTCGGCCCGCCCGCGCCGGGGATGGGAGGTACACGGTCCCGCGCGCCCGTGGCTACGACGACGGTGGTGTCGGGCGAATCGAGCTCGCTCGAGTCCGGGCAGATCTCGGTCTCCAGTTCGATCCGGACTCCGAGACGGGCGAGACGCCGCGCCTGCCATCCCAGATAGTCCGCATAGCGTCCGAAGGAGGGTGCGGACGACGCCGCCAGGAGCTGTCCGCCGATCTCCGGGGCGCGTTCGTAGAGCGTCACGGTCGCGCCTGCTTCCGCCGCGAGCGCCGCGGTCTCGAGGCCCGCCGGACCACCGCCCACCACGAGGAGACGGCGGTGGATCCGAGTCCGGCCCCACTCGCCGTCGAGCTCCCTCGTGGCGTGAGGGTTCACCGCGCAGCCGAAGGGAAGCCCGTCGACGTAACGACGGTTGATGCAGTCGTTCACCCCGACGCAGGGCCGCACCTCTGCCGAAGCTCCGCGCTTCGCCTTGGCGAGGACGTCCGGATCGGCGATATGCGCCCGAGCCATCCCGACCATGTCGGCGTCTCCTGCCGCCACGATCTCGGCCGCCCGTTCCGCTGAGTCGACGAGACCCGTGTAGATCACCGGGAGCGGAAGCTCGGCCTTGTACCGCGCAGCCAGCGGGGACCACTGACCGGGCCGGAAGAAGTGCGGCTGGATGTAGCTCGGGTTACCCCATGTCGAGCCGAACACGATGTGGAAGTAGTCGACGAGACCCGTCGCCGCGAGGCGCTGCGCGATCTCGATCCCCTCCTCGAGCGAATAGAAGCGCGGATCCGCCGCGTTCATCCTCACGCCGAGCGCCCTGCCCCGACCGATCTGCTCCCTCGCCGCAGTCAGCGCGCTCACTGCGAAGCGGGTTCGGTTCTCCAGCGAGCCGCCGTACTCGTCCGTTCGGACGTTGATGCTCGGAGACAGGAACTGCTGACTCAGGTCCTCGTGATTCATGTGCAGCTCGACGATGTCGATCCCGGCCTCAGCGGCGCGCGCGGCCGAGAACCGGTACTCCTCGAGCAGCAGGCGGATCTCCTTCGCACTGATCGCATGCGGCGCAAGCGCGTTCACGGGCTGGGCGAATCGCGCCGAGGGCGCGTGCGGGTACCCGCCGTTCATCGTGAGCTGCGTCGCCGCGAGCGCGCCCGCTGCGTGCATCGCGCTCACGAATCGCGACATCCGCTCCACGTAGTCGTCGTAGCGGAATGGACCCGTCACGACGGCGCTGATTCCGGAGGGCTCGAATCCGGGCGCGAGGACGTTGCTGACGCGGCCGGGCATCGTCGTCCACGCCACGCCGGCCTCTGCACGCCGCTGCAGGTAGGCCACCGCCTGTGCGGCCTCCGCTTCCGAGCCCCACAGGTTTCCGACGGCGGACGAGTGCGGCGGCACGATGACCCGGCTGCGAGCGATGAGCGCACCGATCCGGAGTGGTTCGAATAGGACGTGGGTGACCTGCTCCGCCTTGGCGTCCTCGCTCATGAGGTGCCGTTGGCGTTCTTCCATTGCAGCGGTTTGCGCGTGACCCAGCTCATCAGACGATCGATGAGAAACCCAGCGATCAGCAGTGCGAGCAGCGCGGCGAACGTTCCCGCACTGTTGAACATCCCGGCGTTGCGCGAGACGAGGTATCCCAGCCCACTGTCGCCGGCGAGCATCTCGGCGACGACGACGCCGACCACGGCCTGCGGCACCGCCAGCTTGAGCGCCGCCACCACCCAGATGAGCGCGGACGGCAGGCGCACTCGGAACATGACGTCCATGCGCGAACCGCCCATCACCCGCACCCCGTTGACAAGGGACTGGCTGACGTCCTTGATGCCGAAGAAGGTGTTGAAGAACACCAGGAAGAACACGATGACGGCGGCGGTCAGGATCCCGAGCATTGCGCCGATTCCCACCCACATGATGAACAGAGGAATCAGGGCGTGCTTGGGCATGGTGTAGAGCGCAGTGATGAACGGCTCGAAGATCTCGGCCAGCACCGTGGACTGGCCGAGGATGATGCCCACGATGATCCCGAGCACGCCGCCGACGAGCAGGCCGAGGAAGGCGTTCTGGAAGGTCACCAGGGCGTTGAACGCGAGCGTCCCGTCGGTCAGCCAGGTCCAGAACAGGGGAAGCACCTGCGATGGGCTGCTGATGAGCAGATCGGGAATGAAGCGGCCGGAGACGAACTGCCACACCGCGAGGAACACGAGGACGACCGCGCACTGGATCAGGATGATCCGCGCTTTGTGCCTGCGGGCCTTGCGCCGTGTCGCGATCGCGCGGGTGACGGTCGAGGGCACCCCGGGCCGCGCGCTGTCGACGATGCTCGCGCTCATCAGCTCATCCCTTCCGTCGTCGCTGCAGCCGAGCGGCTCGATCGCGCCTCGAGCAGTCCGTCGTTCAGCTCCCGCTCGACGCGCGCATACTCGTCGGTGAAACGAAGCCTGTCCAGATCCCTCTCGCGGCCGAACGGCAGCGTGTACTCCTTGACGATTCCTCCCGGGGGACCGCCTCCGACGATCAGCACGCGGTCGGACAGCTTCGCCGCTTCGGAGATGTCGTGCGTCACGAAGAGCACGGTCTGGCCGAGCCGGTTCACCGTCGCACGCAGCTCCGAGTGCATCTGATGCCGCATCTGCGCGTCGAGGGCCGCGAACGGCTCGTCCATGAGAAGCAGCTGCGGATCGTAGATCATGCTGCGCGCGAGAAGGGCCCTCCGACGCATGCCACCGCTGAGCTGACCCGGCAGCAGGTTCGACGCGTGCGAGAGATCCAGCATGTCGAGGTAGCGTGCGACGCGCTCGGCCGTCTCGGCTTTCGTCACGCCGCGCATCCGCAACGGCAGCCCGACGTTGGTGCTCACCGTCTGCCAGGGCAGCAGGGTGTCGTCCTGCGTCATGTAGCCGACGCTGGTGTTCACACTGACGATCTCCTTGCCGGCGAAGCGCACCTGCCCGGATCGCGGCTGGAGGAGGCCGGCGGCGAGGTTCAGGATCGTGGTCTTGCCGCACCCGCTCGGGCCGAGGAGAGTGAGGAACTCGCCCTTCTCTATCGCGAGGTCGACGCCCGCGAGGACGTCGTCTCGATCACCGAAGCCGATCGCGACATCCCTGACCTCGAAGATCGGGCCGCCCCACGCGTGCGTCGAGGCGCCGTCGCCGAGCGCCCCGCGAACCGCGGCGCCTCCGGAGCGTGAGAGACCCATCACCGGCCTCGCGCGAACTCGGCGACCAGGTCGTCGTACTCGATCGCGGCGTAGTCGTTCTCGGAGCTCTCGTCGAACAGCGCCGTGAAGGTGTCCCAGTTCATCTCCGTGAAGTTGCTTCCGACGGTGTACGCGTCCTGGGCCTGCTGCCATGCCTCCGCGAACACTTCCCCATCCATCTCCGCGAACACGCTCTCCTTGAGGATCTCGCCGACGCCCTCCGGGTCGTCGACGGTCATCTCCTGCGCATCGTTCAGCGAGGAGTGGACCGCGGCGGCGATCTCGGGGTTCTCGGCGATGAAGTCCTTCGACGCGTACGCCACGATCCCGACGTAGTCCTCGAGGTCTTCCATGTCGCCACGCGGCAGCGACACCCACGTCACGGCGTCGCCCGACGCGACGGCGACGTCGCCCGTTCCGATCGCCGCGAAGCTCGCGTCGTACACGCCCTGGATGAGTCCGGCGGGCACGGCGCCCAGATCGTTGAGCGGCACGAGCTGCACGTCGGTGGCGGGATCGAGTCCCACGCTTTCCAGCATGGTGCTGAGCACGATGTTCCCGGTCGACCCGGGGGGGCTCACGGCGATCTTCATGCCCTTCAGCGCGAGGAGCCGATCCTCGATGTCGTCGTCGGGATCCACCCCGGTCCGCTCTGCAGCTGCGTTGCTGACCGTCACGCTGAACAGGAGCGGCGCCATGCCCGCGATGATCTGCAGCGGGGCCCCTTGCGCGATCGCATCGACGATGGTGTTCGTGCCGCCCACCGCGACGTCCACATCGCCCGCCAGCAGTGCCGCCACCTGGTTCGTGCTGCCTGCGCCCGCGATCGTCGTCCTCTCGAGGTCGATCCCGTACTTCTCGCCGAGACCGGCGTCGATCGCCAGATTCATCGTCGCGTTGTTGAAGCTCGACGTGATTCCGACGCGGACGGGCGTCACCTCCGCCGCCCCGGACGCGGACGACTGTGGCGACGCTGCTGTACCGGCACATGCGGTCAGCAGCATCGCGGCCGCGATGGTCGCGCCGAGCCCGCAGAGGGACCGTCGGCCGTTCGACGTCGTGCGCATGAGTGCCTCCATCTTCGTCGATGTAATGGTTGTGATCATACGCATGAATTATGCGCCGATCAATCCACCGACGAGATCCGGCCCGGTACCTAGCGACGCCGTCAGTGCTCGGGCGGGCGGAGCTTGCGGAAGTCCCACGACACGATGTCGACCGGCGTCAGTGCAAGCCACGCGTGACGCCCGTCGGGCTCGAACACCCGACCCGGCCGGTACTTCGCCGCGAACATCTCCTCCACAGCATCCAGCTCCGCGTTCCGCACACGGCCGCGCGGGACCTCTCCGACGACGCGGACGCGACCGCGCAGCTCCACGCCGCGCAACTCCTCGTATCGATCGCCGGCGTCGACGACCGCCGCGACGTCGGGGCGTCGCGTGATGTGCGCCCAGCGGCTGCTGCGCGTCAGCGAGTTGAGCCAGAGCTCCCCCGCCTGCCACACGAACCACAGCGGTGTCACGTGGGGTCGCCCGGCGGAATCCACCGTCGCCACCCGCGTCGTTCGCGCAGACGCCAGGAACTCGTCGAGCTCAGCGTCGGTCATCGCGATCGAACGTCCGCGGCGCTGGCTGCTCATGCCTCCCACCGGCGCAGCAGCGCCGCGAGCGCCTGGCCCCCGCCGATGCACATCGTGACCACCGCGTACTCGAGGTCGCGGCGGTGAAGATCAAGCGCCGCGCGCACTGTGAGGATCGCGCCGGTCGCGCCGACGGGGTGGCCGAGTGCGATCGCCCCGCCGTACGGGTTGACCTTCGCCGCGTCCAGGCCCGCGTCGCGGATGACCGCGACCGCCTGCGCGGCGAACGCCTCGTTGAGCTCCACCACGTCGACATCCGCCGCCGTCAACCCCGTCTGCTCGAACAGACGCGACAGCGCGTAGACCGGCGCGTAGCCCATGAGCTCCGGCTCGTTGCCCGCGGTGGCGACGGCCTCGATCGTGGCGAGTCCGGCCAGACCCCGCTCGCGCACGTCGGCCTCCCGCATCAGCACGGTCGCGCCGGCGCCGTCGTTGATGCCCGACGCGTTGCCGGCGGTGACGGAGCCGTCCGCCTGGAAGGCGGGGCGCAGCGCGGCGAGAACCTCGAGGGTCGTCCCGGGCTTCGGGTGCTCATCGGCCGACACGTCAATCGGCTTGCGTCCGCTCGTGGTGACGGTGACGATCTCTTCCGCGAACGCCGCACGGGCGGCATCCGTCGCGGCGCGGCGCTGGCTCTCGACGGCGAACTCGTCCTGCTCGCCGCGTGAGACTCCGTACTTCGCCGCCACGTTCTCAGCAGTGACGCCCATGTGCGTACCTGAGAACGGATCCGTGAGCATTGCCACGGTGCCATCGACCATCGTGCGATTGCCGAGCCTGTCGTTGAACCGCGCGTCGAAGTCGTAGAACGGCATCCGCGTCATGTTCTCGTCTCCGCCGGCGACCACGACATCGGCACCGCCCCAGAGCAGCTCCTGCGCACCCGACCAGATCGCCTGCAGCCCCGAGCCGCAGAGCCGGTTGACGGTGAAGGCGGGCGTGCGAACCGGCATGCCCGCCGCGAGGGCGACGCGACGCGCGTTGTACGCGTCACCGGCCACCTGGCCGATGCACCCCATCACGACCTCGTCGACCGCATCGGGTTCAAGACCGGCGCGGCGCAGCGCTTCACCGACGGCGGCAGCGCCGAGCTCGTGAGCGGCCGTGTCTCGGAACACTCCGCCGAAGCTGCCGACGGGCGTGCGTGCCCCCGCGACGATGACGACCTTCTCCCGCGTGGCCATGGATCATCTCCTCGATTCAGCCCCGCTGGTCGGGGGTGGCGTACGTGCTGCGCTGCTCGATGATGGCGAGCGTGCACCGCGAGATGCACACGAGCTTGCCCGCCTCGTCGACGATGCGGATCTCCCACACGTGGGAGCGTCGACCGATGTTCGCCGGCGTCGCGGTCGCCGTGGCCCACCCCGTCGACACCGGACGGATGTGGTTGGCGTTGATCTCCTGTCCGACGGCGTGGAACCGCTCACGGTCGATCGCGAGAAAGCCCGCCCACGACGCGAGCGTCTCGGCCAGCGCGACCGAGGCGCCGCCGTGCAGGACTCCTGCGGGCTGCACGGTGCGCCGGTCCACCGGCATCCGTCCCACGAGCGCGTCGTCGCGGATCTCGACGATCTCGATGCCGAGGGTCTCGATCAGGGTTCCGCCGGCCATCGCCGCGAAGTCGACCTCGGAGATGTCGCCGTGCCAGAGGCTCACCCCGCGGACTCCTCGGCGCGCTCGGCGGCGGCCAGGGTCGCGGCATCCGGAACGTAGCCGTCGATGTGGCGCTCGGCCGGCCCGTCGTACTCCGAGAGCGGACGGATCAGGGCGTTCGAGGCGAGCTGCTCCATGATGTGCGCCGTCCACCCGGTGACCCGCGCCGCCACGAACAGCGGCGTGAAGGTGAGGGTGTCGAAGCCGATGAGGTTGTACGCCGGACCCGAGGGGTAGTCGAGGTTCGGGTAGATCCCCTTGCGCGAGACGAACTCCGACTCGAGCGCGTCGTACAGGGCCGCGACGTCGGGGCGGTCGAAGTGGTGCACCAGCTCGTCGAGCGCTGCCTTCATGGTCGGCACGCGCGAGTCGCCGCGCTTGTACACGCGGTGGCCGAAGCCCATGATCTTGCGCTTCTCGGCGAGCGCCTGGTCGAGCCACGGCCCGACGTTCTCGGCCGATCCGATCTCGTCGAAGATGTGCAGCACGGCCTCGTTCGCGCCCCCGTGCAGGGGCCCCTTGAGCGCGCCGATCGCACCGACGACGGACGAGTACAGGTCGCTCAGGGTCGACGCGATGACGCGGCCGGTGAACGTGGAGGCGTTGAACGAGTGCTCGGCGTAGAGGATCATCGAGCGGTTGAAGGCGTCGACGACGACCTCGCCGGATTCCTCGCCGAAGGTCATCCAGAGGAGGTTCGCCGCGTAGTCGAGGTCGTCGCGCGGCGCGACCGGCTGCAGCCCGCGGCGGCGGCGCTGACCGTACGCCACGATCGCGGGGAGGACCGCGAACAGACGGATGCTGCGAGACAGGTTCTCGTCGGCGCTGCCGCTGGCGTCGAGCACCGAGCCGGTACCTGCGAGATCGCGCGCGCCGATGAGGCTCACGGCGGTGCGGACCTCGTCCATCGGGTGGGCGTCGAGCGGCACGAGGTCGATCGCCGCGCGGATGTCGGCAGGGAGCGCGCGGTACGACCGCTCGGTCGCCCGCAGCTGTGCGAGCTGCACCTCGGTGGGCAGCTCGCCGTTCCACAGCAGGTACGCGACGGCCTCGAACGGCTGCGTCGCCGCGAGCTCCTGCACCGGGTAGCCGCGGTACAGCAGCGAGTTCGTGTCGGGGTTGACCTTCGAGATCGCCGTGTAGTCGACGACGACGCCGGCCAGTCCCTTCTTGATATCGGGCTCGGTCATGTCAGTCCTTCGGGATCGTGAAGTTGAAGACGTTCGTGTCGAAGTGGTTGTACTGCTCGTAGTCGATCAGGTCGTAGAGGTCGGCGCGGTGCTGCATCTCGCCGAGCTTCGACGTGAGGTGCCCCTCGTCGATGAGCGTATCCAGAGCGCGGGATGCCGCGCCCATCGCGATCCGCAGAAGCGAGACCGGCCAGATCACCAGGTTGACGCCGACGTCTCTCAGTTGGTCGACCGAGAACAGGTCGGACTTGCCGAACTCGGTCATGTTCGCCAGGATCGGCACGTCCACCGCAGCCCGGACCGCAGCGAACTCGTCGAGGGTGCGCATCGCCTCGGGGAAGATGGCGTCGGCCCCCGCGTCGACGAGCGCCTTCGCGCGGTCGATCGCGGCATCCATGCCCTCGACCGCCCGGATGTCGGTGCGCGCCATGATGAGGAAGTTCGGATCGCGGCGCGCGTCGGCGGCCGCACGGATGCGCTTGATCGCGGTGTCCTGGTCGACGACGGCCTTGCCGTCGAGGTGGCCGCAGCGCTTGGGGTTGATCTGGTCCTCGATGTGGGCGCCCGCGAGCCCGGCGTCTTCGAGGGTCTGGATGGTGCGTGCGACGTTCATCGGCTCGCCGAACCCGGTGTCGGCGTCGATGATGGCGGGCAGGTCGGTCATGCGCGCGATCTGCTGGCCTCGGGCGGCGACCTCGGTCAGCGTCGTCAGTCCGATGTCGGGCAGGCCGAGGTCGGCCGAGAGCACCGCCCCCGAGATGTAGACGCCGTCGAAACCCTTGCGCTCGATGAGCCGGGCGCTCAGCGGATTGAACGCCCCAGGAAGCCGCAGCAGCTCACCGCTCGCCAGCCGCTCGCGGAACGCCCGCCGCTTCTCGTGCGCGGGGACGGTGGAGTACAGCATCAGAGGACTCCCTCTCTCGGCGAGTGCGCACAATTCAGGCCGTACGCGGAGCGAGCCGCCGCGACGGGCCCCGCCGACGGCATCCAGCCTGAGATATGCGCCCTGGCGCGATCGGCACCGCGCATCAGAAGAGGCCCTTCGGCGCCGGCGCGGCTGCGAGCACGCCGAAGCCGGCGACGATCGTGAGCTGCTGCACCTCTTCGGGCGTGAGCTCGGGCAGGCGCTGCGCGAGGTCGAGGAAGCGCTCGATCTCGTCCGTCGCGAGCACGCCCTCGGCGAGCGTGCGGAACTTGCGGACGTAGTCCTCGCGCGCGAACGGCCGCGCGCCGAGCGGGTGGGCGTCGGCGACGGCGATCTCTTCCTCGATGACCGAGCCGTCGGCCAGGCGGATCTCGACGCGGCCGCCGAACGCCTTCTCGTTCGGGTCGTCCGAGTGGTAGCGGCGCGTCCACTCCGCGTCCTCGGCGGTGGTGATCTTGCGCCACAGCTCCACCGTGTCGGCGCGGCCGGCGCGCTCGGGCGCGTACGAGTCGACGTGGTGCCAGCCGCCGTCCTGAAGTGCGACCGCGAAGATGTACGGGATCGAGTGGTCGAGCGTCTCGCGCGACGCGTTCGGGTCGTACTTCTGCGGGTCGTTCGCGCCCGATCCGATCACGTAGTGCGTGTGGTGCGACGTGTGCAGCACGATCGATTCGACGTTCGCGGGATCCGCGACCTCGGGCCGCTCGCCGTGCAGCCTGCGGGCGAGGTCGATCCAGGCCTGCGCCTGGTACTCGGCCGAATGCTCCTTGGTGTACGAGTCGAGGATGCCGCGCTTGGGCTCGCCGGCGGCGGGCAGCGGCACGTCGTACGACGCGTCGGGCCCGTCGAGCATCCAGGCGACGACGCCGTCCTCACCCTCGTAGATCGGGCTCGGCGAGGTCTCGCCGCGCATCGCGCGGTCCACCGCCTCGACGGCCATCTTGCCGGCGAAGGCCGGGGCGTGCGCCTTCCACGTCGAGATCTCGCCCTTGCGCGACTGGCGCGTGGCGGTCGTGGTGTGCAGCGCCTGGCCCACGGCCTGGTAGATCGTCTCGACCGGGAGGTTCAGGAGCGTCCCGATTCCCGCCGCGGCGGACGGGCCGAGGTGGGCGACGTGGTCGATCTTGTGCTTGTGCAGGCAGATGGCGCGCACCAGGTCGATCTGGATCTCGTATCCCGTCGCGAGCCCTCGCACGAGCGCCGCCCCGTCCGCGCCGACGTGCTGCGCCACCGCGAGGATCGGCGGGATGTTGTCGCCCGGGTGCGAGTAGTCCGCCGCGAGGAAGGTGTCGTGGTAGTCGAGCTCGCGCACCGCGACGCCGTTCGCCCACGCCGCCCACTCGGGCGAGGTGCGGCGGTCGAGGGCGCAGCCGAACACCGTGGCACCCGAGCCGCCGACCGACACGGCGTGGTCGAGGGCCTGCTGGCGCGCGGCGCTCACGGGGGCGCGGGTGACGGATGCCGCGGCCACCGCCGCGTTGTCGATGACGCGGTTGATGATCATGTCGACGACGTCTGGCTCGACCTCGACCGGGTCGGCGGCGACCTCGGCGATGTGCCAGGCGAGCTGGCCCTCGCGCGCGAGGTTCTCATCGCTGCGGTGGACTCGAAGTGGGTGGATGACGGTCATATCGGGCCTTTCAGGTCGCTGAGCGTGTCGAAGCGCCGAGGGATCGGAGGATGTTCGTGAGCGCGTTGTGCAGGTGCACGTGCGTCGCGTGGGCGGCGAGGTCGGCGTCGCGGGCGGCGATGGCCGAGGCGATGAGCCGATGTTCGGCGACGGATGCCGCGAGTCGGTCGGGATTGTCGCGTGCGAGTCGTCGCACGCGCACGAGATGGGTGCGGACGGTGCGCAGCGCCGCTGTGAGGTAGTCGTTCGCGACGGCGGCATCGAGCGTCGCGTCGAACCGCGCGATGAGGCCGTAGTAGTCGTCCCGCCCGTCGCCCCGTTCGTCGAGGTCGACCTCGGCGAACGCGCACGCGAGCTCGGCGAACGCCGCGGCGTCGCCCCGCTCGGCGGCGAGGCGGGCCGCGGTCTCCTCGAGGGCCCGGCGCAGCTCGAAGATCTCGCGGATGTCGTCGGCGTCGATGGCGGTCACCACCGTCACCCGCGGAGACTGCTGCGCGACGAGTCCGTCTGCCGCGAGGCGGCCGAGTGCCTCTCGCAGCGGTGTGCGGCTGACGCCCAGCCGGGCCGCCTGCTCGACCTCGCCGAGCACGGCGCCGGGACGCAGGATGCCCGACTGGATCTCGTCGAGGAGGGTCGCGTAGGCGCGGTCACTGGCCCGCATCCACTCACCTCCGCGTGTAACGATCGACCCAGTGTATACATAAAGCGCAGGAAAGTGCCACTTGATCGCCGCAACGCCGCTCTTGGGTATACATCAGGCGGTCGCGGTTTGATCC
Organism: Microbacterium sp. CPCC 204701; assembly: GCF_004010105.1. Lineage (GTDB taxonomy): Bacteria > Actinomycetota > Actinomycetes > Actinomycetales > Microbacteriaceae > Microbacterium. The sequence continues at coordinate 1,513 of NZ_RRYE01000006.1, read as the reverse complement.
TCCCCACCGCGATCACGTTGGCCTGCGCCATCATTCGGCGCCCTGCTGTTCAGGTCCCGGTCGGGCGGTTCGTACCGCAGCACGCACTCGGTGAGACAGAGTCTTCAGAAAATTGTGAATCCGGTGTACGCTCGCCGTCATGACCACTGTCATCCGCACCAGCGGCCTCACGAAGCACTACGGCCGCGTCCACGCCCTCGACGGACTCGATCTCGCCGTCGACGAAGGCAAAGTCCACGGCTTCCTCGGCCCCAATGGCGCCGGCAAGTCGACCACCATCCGCGTGCTCCTGGGGCTCGCACGCAAGACCGGGGGCGAGGCATCCGTCTTCGGCGGCGATCCGTGGCGCGACGCCGTCGCCCTGCATCGCCGCATCGCCTACGTTCCCGGAGATGTCAGCGTCTGGCCGAACCTGTCGGGCGGCGAGGCGATCGACCTCATGGCCCGGCTGCGAGGAGCGTCCAGACACGACGCCGCCTACCGCGGCGAGAAGCAGCGACTCATCGAGGCGTTCCAGTTCGACCCGCGCAAGAAGGGCCGCGCGTACTCGAAGGGCAACCGCCAGAAGGTGGCTCTCATCGCCGCCTTCGCGGTGCCGGCCGACCTGTACATCCTCGACGAGCCGACGAGCGGGCTCGACCCGCTCATGGACGTGATGTTCCGGCGCGAGGTCGCCCGCGTGCGCGCTGCCGGCGCCACCGTGCTGCTGTCGAGCCACATCCTGTCGGAGGTCGAACAGCTCTGCGACCGCGTGTCGATCATCCGCGCCGGGAGGATCGTCGAGTCGGGCACGCTCGCCGAGCTGCGCCACCTCACGCGCACCGAGATCTCGTTCGAGGGGGCGGATGCCTCGGCCGCCGCCGGCATCGCCGGGGCCCACGACGCGGTGACCGAGGACGGGCGCGTGCGGTTCACCGTCGACAGCGACGCGGTGGCATCCATCCTGCCGGAGCTCGGCCGCAGGAACGTCGCCGGCCTGCGCGTCGCGCCGCCCTCGCTCGAGGAGTTGTTCCTCCGCCACTACGGAGACGAACTGGCCGTCGACCGCGCCTCGGTGGAGGTCGCCGGCGACGAGCTCGAAGGCGTCCGATGAACGGGTTCGGAGCACTGCTGCGGCTGCGGACGCGGCGGGACGCGGTGCAGCTCACTGTCTGGACGCTCTCGATGCTCCTGCTCACCTACGGGTCGAGCGTGGGGGTCACCGAGAACTTCGGGACGCTCGAGGAGCGGACCTCGCTGCTCTCGCTGGCGATCGCCAATCCCGTGATCCTGCTCTTCCGAGGCCTGCCGTCGGGGACCGACCAGGGCGCATTCATCGTGTTCCTCGTGCTGCCGTTCCTCGCGATGCTCGCCGCGCTCATGGCCTCCTTCCTCGCCGTGCGCCACACCAGGGCCGAAGAGGAGACGGGCAGGGCGGAGCTGGCCGCGGCCACGCCCGCCGGCCGGTGGGTGCCGTTCGCCGCGACGCTGGTGCACGGCGCCCTCGCGTGCGCCGCGGTCGGCGTCGCAGCCG
>NZ_RRYE01000599.1 GCF_004010105.1 Microbacterium sp. CPCC 204701 | reverse complement strand
GGAGTTCCTCCGGCTGTGCGACGAGTACGGGCTGTGGGTCGTCGTCGAGGTCGACCTCGAGACGCACGGATTCATCTACGAGGGCTGGGAGCACAACCCGCCAGCTCTGCCGGAGTGGCGGGAGGCGATCATGGATCGCCTGCGCCGCACGGTCGAGCGCGACAAGAACCGGCCGAGCGTCGTGGTGTGGTCGCTCGCGAACGAGAGCATGACCGGCGACGGGTTCGGCGAGATGCGACGATGGCTAGACGAGCGCGATCCGTCGCGCGCCGTGCTGTACGAGCGTGACCCGAGCTACCGTGACTCGGACTTCTACTCGCTGATGTATCCGTCGCTCGAGCTGCTCGAGCTGATCGGTCGCCACGAGGAGCCGCGCGGCGGGCGCCTGAGCATGCACGGCATGATCTTCGACGAGCCTGGGGTCGTGACCCCGCTGCCCGACGGCGTCACGGAGGCCGACGAGGAGCGCCGGCGCGAGCTGCCGTTCCTGCTCGTAGAGTATGCGCACGCGATGGGCAACGGGCCGGGTTCGCTGCAGGACTATTGGCGCATCATCAACGCGCACGACCGCCTGTGCGGGGCCTTCGTGTGGGAATGGATCGACCACGGGTTCGCCGCGACGACCCAGGACGGCATTCCGTTCACGATGCACGGTGACGACGTGGACTACGAGCCGCGCGGTGGGCGCTTCAGCCTCCATGGGCTCGTCTTCAGCGACCGTACTCCGACGCCCGGGCTGATCGAGCTGACGAAGGCGCATGAGCCGATCTCGATCGAGATGCGCGATGCGGACGCCATATACATAGTGAACAACCGACACTATGTACCCACCGCAGATTTGGCGTTCCGCTGGAGCCTCGAGGTCGACGGCGAGGTCGTCGAGCGCGGGGTTCTGCCCGTGCCCGAACTGGCGGCCGGTGCGTCGATCGAGGTGGCGATTCCGGGTGCCGTGACCGCCGCGTCCGGACAGCCCGATGCCGTCCTCACCGTCCAGGCGGCGCTGGCTGCCGACACGCTCTGGGCTCCGGCGGGCCACATCGTCGCATGGGGCCAGCGGGTGCTTCCGGGGGGCGATGCGGATGCCGCAGCCGGAGCCGGCGTCGCGTCAAGGCAGGGAGCCACGCAGGCGGACGTCGCCGACGAGGCGGCGGCCGTCGGCTCCGGTGAGGCTGCGCGGAACGGGCGCGGCACCGCCGGGGCGACCGTGTCAC
>NZ_RRYE01000598.1 GCF_004010105.1 Microbacterium sp. CPCC 204701 | reverse complement strand
GCCGCGCCGGCCGCGACGCGCGGCACCAAGCGCAGGCCGCGCAGGCCCGGAGTGCCGCGCAGAGGCCGCGCAGAGGCATCCGTCACCGCGTCACGGACGGCCGCGCTCACGACGTCGCCCCCCGCAGGAGGAGCCCCGACAGGTCGTCGAGGGTGCCCACGGTGAGCACGGTCATGCCCGACACCGCCTGCATGCGGGGGTGAGCGCGCTCGTCGCAGATGACGCCGACGACGGCGGTGTCGCCCGCAAAGGCGAGCGCCGCCTGCTGCAGCCTCGTCAGCGCCACGCGCGACCCGACCACCACGAACGCGATCGACAGCCGGTCGCCGGACTCGGCGGTCAGCCGGCACACCTCGCCGACGGGCATCGTGCTGTCGAGGAGGTCGATGCCGCTGAAGCCGTCGAGCATCGGGCGCGCCGCCGTCGAAGGGAGTCGGCGCATGGCACGCAGGCGCCCCCGCACCACCCGGGGGATCTCGGAGCCGCAGACGACCTGCACGTCGCGGGCGTCGTGCACGGCGCGCAGGCCCAGCGACGCGGCACACGACACGGCCAGCTCGAACTCGTCGGCGTCGGCGTACTCGGCCTGCGCCACCGCGAGCACGACCGCCATGCGGGATCGCCGGGACTCCTCGTACTGGCGCACCATGAGGCGGCCGGTCTTTGCGGTCGAGCGCCAGTGGATCTGGCGGCGCGAATCGCCGGGGGCGTACTCGCGGATCGCGTGGAACGACATGTCGGCGTCCACGAGCCGCCGCGTGGGGCTCCCCTCGAGATCGCGGATGAGGCCTGCACTCGTCGACGGCAGGCCGACCGTGCGCGGGTGGACGTACACCTCGTGCACGTCGTCGAACGCGTGCTCGCGCCGCAGCAGCCCGATCGGGTCGCTGCGCACGGTCGTCGCGGGACCCACCGCGACGATCCCGCGGCGAAGGCCCGGGATGTCGAGGGGCTGCGCGACGGCGTGTCCCGGCCGCAGCAGCGGCACGCCGAACTCGACGAGACCCGCCCCCACCGGAATGTCGATACGTCCCGGCAGGGCGATGCGGTGTCCGTCGTTGCGGACCACGATCTCGCCGTCGACGCCGTCTCCGGCGATCACCCGCTCGTGGGTGAGGACGAGGTCGACCTCGTACGAGCGCGCTCCGAACAGGAACGGCACCGCGGCGACGAGGAGGATGACGGATGCCGCGCCCGCGACCATCAGCTCCACCCAG
>NZ_RRYE01000597.1 GCF_004010105.1 Microbacterium sp. CPCC 204701 | reverse complement strand
CGACCCGCACGGCGGCTTCCGTCGCACCGGCCTCGACCTCGACCGCCCCGAGGTCGCTCGAGACGGCGGCGGTAGCATCCGCGTTCCGGATCTCGTCGTACTGCGCCTTCGCGAGCCCGACGATGCCGCCGTGCTTCGTGCTCGGCGCCATGAAGAAGCTGCTCGAGACGAGCTGCGTGAAGCCGGCGTCGAGGTTCGTCGTCTGCATCGGCCGGTAGCCGGTGGAGGGGATGACATCGACGTAGAGGTACCACTTCTCTTCACCGTGGCGCTGGAAGATCGCAGGACCCTCGACCCCACCGGCGTTGCCGCCCGTCCACTCGGCGCCGATGCGGGTCTGCAGCTGCGTCCACGTCGCGGCGGGCTTCCACCACTCCGCGGCCGCGGTGGTCTCCAGGTAGATGCCCTTGCCGGCCGAGTTGTCCTTCGTGATGCGATAGGTCTTGCCGTCGTTCTGGATGATCGTGGTGTCGATGGTGTTGCCGCCGGCGTCGATGAAGACCCCACCGTACTCGTACGTCGCCTGCGTGAAGTCGGGCGTCGCGCCCCACAGGATGCGCGAGTACGACGAACCGGTGTGCTCGGGGTTCGTGTACACGTTCGACGACCAGTAGACGACGAAGCCGCCCTGCCCGGGACCGTAGTAGTCGGGCACCCAGGTCGCCTCGGGAGCCCACGCCATGCCGAACTCGCCCACCTGCGCGCCGCCCGAGAGAGCGACGTCGAACTGACGCAGGTCGCTCCACGCCACGAGGTCCTTCGACTCCCAGACGTTCAGCTTCGTGCTGCCCTTAGAGCTCCAGTAGCACCACTCCATGCAGCCGCTGACGCCGCGGTCGCCGCCGAACACCCGGAGGTCGGTCGCAATGATGTAGTACGTCTGCGTCTCGGGGTTGTAGGTCAGGTACGGGTCGCGCACGCCGGTGGTGCCGAGGTCGGAGGCGAGGATCGGCTTGCCGCCGTTCAGCGGGTCCCACTGCTCGGGGTTGTCACCGCGAGAGACGTCGAGGTAGATCTTCTCGGCGTAGCCGGCGGCGTCCTCGATGAAGTGCACCATGGCGTAGCCGTAGGCGTCGCCCGGGGCAGCCTCCGGACGGACGGTCACCGAGATGTCGCGCGACGCCGTGGCGGCGCGCACCGTCGCGGTCGCCGTGAGCGACGCGGTGAGGGGCGGCTCGCCGGCGGCGGGCTGGTCGACGGTGACGGTCGCGCCGTCCG
>NZ_RRYE01000596.1 GCF_004010105.1 Microbacterium sp. CPCC 204701 | reverse complement strand
CCGGCGGCGCAGGACGGGACCGCGAGTCGAGCTGCGCCTTCAGGGCGCGCGCCTCGGTGCCGAGTCCGGCGCCCAGCTCGTGGTGGAGCGCGCGCTCGAGTCGCTCCAGCTGCCGCAGCGCCGCCCGCGTGTCGCCGCCGTCGGCGTACCGGCGTGCGAGCGCGAGATGCGCCTCCTCGTCCGTCGGAGAGTGCGCGACGAGGTCGTCCCAGCGATGGGTGAGCCGCAGCAGCTCGATCCGGGTGGAGGCGAGTCCATCCCGCGCCTCGATCGTCCAGTCGTCGTACAGGTCGTCGGGGAGCAGGTCACCGCCGTAGAGCTCGAGTGCGGCCGAGGCGAGCGAGCTGTCGCGGGTCGTCAGCGCCCGCGCCGCGACGGCCCGGAAGCGATCGACGTCGACGTCGATCCCCGGGTCGGCGAGCAGGGCGACGATGTCGTCGCGGAGCGAGATCGCGCCGCCGCCGCGCTCGAGCGCCTTCCGGGCGAAGTGCGCCGCCTTGTGCAGCCGCGGCGCGGCGACCTCGACCGCGAGGGCCGGCCAGAGTGCAGCGATGACGCGTTCCCGGTGCAGCCGATGACCGTCCGCGAGGGCGAGCAGCTTCACCAGTGCGGCCGCGTGCCGGCGCGCCCACGAGACCGGCGGCACCGGCGCACCGTCGATGTCGACTTCGAACCCGCCCAACAGGCGGACGTGAATCGTCACAGTCGGGATTCCCTCGGGCCTAATCTAGCCGCGTACGAGGGTGTCTTCCAGCGACGCCGGTGCGGCCACGGCGACGTTCGGGAGGGCCGACAGGTAGTCCATCTCGTCGCTCATCGCGGAGCTGTGCCCGCGGATCAGGCGGCGGATCTCGGAGTCGCCCCAGTCGTAGCAGGCGATGCGGTCCGCGAGCTCGAACATCCGGAACGACAGCCGGTCACGCAGCGCCTGGTATCGGCCGAGCGCGACGGACTCCGGCACGGCGCCGGACCAGGCCCTCAGCACCTCTCCCGCAAGGATCTCCGCGTCGCGCATCGCGTCCGTCATCCCATGCGAGCTGATGGGGTCGCGGAAGACCCCCGCGTCTCCGACGAGCGCCCAGCCCTCGCCCCACGCGCGGCGAACGTACCCACGCAGGCCGCCCCATCCGCGCATCTCCGGGGGAGTCGCGACCCCTTCCAGTCGCGCTGCCACCGTGGGCGCCGCTTCGTCCAGCAGCGTCCGGAAGGTCGCGTCGCGGC
>NZ_RRYE01000595.1 GCF_004010105.1 Microbacterium sp. CPCC 204701 | reverse complement strand
CCGCACGACCTCCGTCACGTCGAGCACCGGCGCATCGGGAAGGATCGCCTCGACGCGGTCAGGGTCCGAGCCCGCGGTGATGCCGACCAGGGCATGCCCTGCCCCGGCGAGCGCGGCGCCGATGGCCGGACCGACGCGTCCGGCGCCGATCACGCCGACTCCGAGGCGTCCCTCCCGGCTCACCCGCCGTTCTCCTCGGTCGCCGCGTGCACCGCGGAGGCGGACGGAGCGGCGGGCTCGGCATCCGTCGCCACCGCCCAGCGGTGCGTGCGATCGTCGGAGGCGGCGCGGACCGTTCCGCGGGCGACGCCGTCGAAGAGCTCGAGCGCGGTGTCGCGGTCGATCGCGGCGAGGTATGGGTACACCGGACCGGTGACGACGTGCGGGCGTGCGTTCGAGACGCGTGTCATCCGGTCGAGCGGGCCCTGGTAGAGACCGAAGCTCTGCAGGCGGGCGAGGGGCACGATCGCGAGCTTGCGCCACAGGATGCCCCGGCGCAGCAGGAGCAGGTCCGGCATCAGCCGGAAGCCGTTGCGACGCCACGACAGCGGGCGGATCCACCACGCTCGGCGCGGCGAGTTCGTGAAGGTGTCGTCCTCGCCGGGCCCGCCCATGCCCTGCTGCACGATCAGCGCCCACTCGCTCTCGGGCACGCCGGGCTGCAGCAGCCGCAGCACGCGCTCGACATCCTCGATCGTGCCCACCGGGAGGACCGTCGTGAACTGGTCGGTGTTCGTGTCGGTGGCGCTGCGGCCGGTCAGGCGGTTGATGCGGACCATCCACCATCCGGCGGGGCGCCACAGGATCGGCTGTGTCACCTCGACCGCGTGGATGCGTCCGGGCGGCACGATCTCGGTGATCGTCGTGAGGAGTCCGAACGTGATCCGCACGCCGTCGGGCGTCGGCGCGATCGAGTAGCGCAGGGACCGCACGATGGAGCGCACCCAGTAGGCGCCGAAGCCGATGATCGCCGGCACGAAGCCGAACAGCAGCCACGTCACGCCCTGCGAGACGCCCACCACGATCGCGGCGAATGCGAGCAGCAGCCCGACCGTCGACATGCTCAGGATGTGGGATGCCACGAGGCGTCCGACCGGGATGTTCACCACGGACTCCGGCACCGCAGCCGGTGCCTCAGCGCCCTCGATCATGCCGGTCAGCTCGCGGCCGACGGTGTGACTCAACGCGGCGACGCGGCCGCCCTGGCGCGGTCCTGCGCCC
>NZ_RRYE01000594.1 GCF_004010105.1 Microbacterium sp. CPCC 204701 | reverse complement strand
GCCATCGCGCACCTCGAGGACGGCGTCATCGTGCGGGATGCGGCGCAGGCTCCGGCATCCACCCCCGTCGTGGTCACCGTCGGGCGCGGTTCGTTCGCCGCACGTTCGGAAGGCGAGGTCGCCGAGGCCGGGTCGGCCGGAGAGGCGAACCAGGCCCCGGCCGGGCAGGCCGAGAAGGCGAACTAGAATCATGCCTATGACCGAGACCAGCGGCGCCGCCACCGACGTCGCGACTCTCTCGTTCGAGCAGGCGCGCGACGAGCTCGTACGCGTCGTCGCCGAACTGGAGCAGGGCGCGCCGACGCTCGAGCACTCGCTCGCACTCTGGGAGCGCGGTGAGGCGCTCGCCGCGCGGTGCGAGGAGTGGCTCCTCGGCGCCAAGCGCCGCCTCGAGGCGGCCCGTGAGTCGGCCGTGCCCGGCGGGACCACGGAGGCGTGATGGCACGGGGTCCCCGCGTCGTCGCCGAGCTCGGCCGTCCCGAGACGCCCGACGAGACGGCCGCGCGCAAGGCCGAGTCGTCCCGCGTCTACCGCTCGAGTCAGAACGCGCGCAACCTCATCGCCGCGCTCTTGGTGACGCTCGCCGTCGTGGTCGTGATCATCTTCGCCGTCCCTCGCGGCACGCCGCCCGACCGCGAGCCCGTCGACGTCGCGGCGGTGGCCGAACGCATCGGCGACGCCGAAGGACGCCTCGCGATCGCCCCGGCGATGTCCGACGAGTGGGTCGTCAACAGCGCCCGCATCGAGAGCGACGGCTCGGTGCAGACGTGGACCATCGTCTACGCACCCGACGACGAGAACGAGCGGGGGTTCCTCCGCGTCGCGCAGGGATTCGACGCCGACGAGGCCTGGCCGGCGCGCGTGCTGTCGGGAGCCGCGCCCGAGGGCACCGTCACGGTCGACGGCGTCGAGTGGGACCGCTACGAGCTCGATCCCGCTCGCACGGCGAACATCTCTGGGGCGCTCGCGACGACGGCAGGCGCCGACACGATCCTGATCTACGGCGCCGCTTCGAGCGACGCTTTCGAGGAGGTCGCCGCCTCGGTCGCCGACGACGTGACCGCCCTGCGCGAGGAGGCCGAGTGACCGATCCGACGACGCGCCCCGAGCCGGCGCCCGCCAAGGCGTGGCACGAGATGCAGCGGGGCAACGCGCGCTTCGTCACCGGCGAACCGCACCACCCCCGCCAGGACGTCGACCGGCGCCACGAGCTCGCCGGCGG
>NZ_RRYE01000593.1 GCF_004010105.1 Microbacterium sp. CPCC 204701 | reverse complement strand
GCGGCCTGTCGTCGAAGCCGCCGAGCCCGCGCCCGATGCGCCTGCCGCCGTCGGCGCGCCGCCCCGGCCGCGCACGGTCGACCGCATCGTGACCGTCGCGCTGCTGGCGTACGGCCTTTTCAACGTGCTGTCGTCGTTCCCGGCGTTCCTCGACTACGGCGCCTACGCCGAGACCATGTTCGCGGTGATGGGCGTCGAAGCCGAGCTCGCCGACCCGTCGGCGGGTCGTCTGTGGGGGATCGCCGCTGCAGTCGTGCTCGCCGTGGGATGGATCGCGACAGCCCTGCTGTCGTGGCGGAGTCTGCGCCGAGGTCGTATCACATGGTGGATCCCACTCGTGGGCGGGATCGTCTTCACCTTCGCGGCCGGCGTGATCATGGTCGTGCCGCTCACGAACGATCCCGCGGTGTGGGACGCCCTGGTCGGCGGCCTTCGCTGACGGCGTGAATCCTCGGCGAAGCGTGTGCGGACGGTCCATGCTCGGGAGGCGGGACGCGCACCGGCGCACTGCCGGTGAACCTCACGGACCCGGGCCTCGTGTCTCCAGCGGGAGGTGACGGATGCCACGGCAGGCGCACGATCGCGACGATACCGCCGCTGCACGCTCGAGCCGGCGCGACGCGGCCCGCCTCGCCGAACTGTACGACGCGCACGCAGCGTCCATCTGGCGTTACGTCGTCCACCTGACGGGGGATCGCACCGGCGCCGACGACATCGTGCAGGAGACCCTGCTGCGCGCGTGGCGGACGCCGCGCATCCTGGAGCAGGAGCCGGCGTCGACGCGCTCGTGGATGTTCACCGTCGCCCGGCACCTCGTGATCGATGACGCCCGCAGCGCCCGTAGGCGGCGCGAACTGGGCGTGGCCGACGTTCCCGAGCGGGCCACGACGGATGCCACCGACGCCCTCTTCGAGGCGATCCTCGTCGAGGAGGCCCTCGCCGCCCTGTCGGCGGATCATCGCGCCGTCGTCGTGCGGGCGTACTACCGGGGGCTGTCGGTCGCCGAGATGGCGGTGCAGCTCGAGATCCCGGAGGGAACGGTGAAGTCCCGGCTGCACTACGGGCTTCGAGCCCTGCGGCTGGCGCTGCAGGAGAGGGGAGTGACGCGATGAACCCGGATCACGTCCACTTCGCGGATTGGGACGCGGCGTATGTCGTGGGGGCGCTGAGCCCCGCCGATCGCCGAATGTTCGAGGAGCACGTCGATGCCTGCCTGGCGTGCCGCGATGCGCTCG
>NZ_RRYE01000592.1 GCF_004010105.1 Microbacterium sp. CPCC 204701 | reverse complement strand
CGGGCGCTCGACCGCGCGGGGCGCACCGCCGACGCCCTCGCCACGATCGACGTGCGTGCGACGGCGGTGCGGGATGCCGGGGGGCGGCCTTCGAGCGGACTCGCTGAGCTGCGCCTCGCGATCGCACGACAGGACGAGACCGCTCCCGAGGTGCTCGACCGTCCTGTCGACCGGGCGGGCATCCCTGTGCCGGTCACGCAGTTCGTCGGACGGGAGGCGGAGCTCGAGACGATCCGCCGCGGCCGAGCAGAGTCCCGGCTCGTGACGCTCACCGGTCCGGCAGGCGTCGGCAAGACCCGCCTGGCCATCGAGGTGGCCAGGCGTGCCCACGCCGGCGAAGACGAGAGGCAGCGACTCATCGATCTGGCGGTCGTCTCGTCGCCGGACCTCGTCGTGGGCGCCGTCGCCGACGCGGTGGGAGCCGCCGCGCACTCGGTGGACGCGATCGCCGACGCGCTCGGCGGCCGGCGCACGCTCATGATCCTCGACAACGCCGAGCACGTCCTCGGCTCGACCGCATCCCTGTGCGCCAGGCTGCTCGAGCGGTGCGCCGGGCTCAGCGTGCTCGTGACGAGCCGCGAATCGATGCGGATGCCGGGTGAACGGGTCATCGTCGTCGATCCGCTCACGGGGGCCGAGGCGGGCGACGCCGTCGCGCTCTTCCTTCAGCGTGCGGGCGAGTCCTCGGGCATCCGCGAGTGGAGCACCGCCGAGATCGGGGAGGCCGATCGCCTGTGCGCCCGGCTCGACGGGCTGCCGCTCGCGATCGAGCTGGCGGCGTCGCGCCTGGATGTGCTGAGCCTCGACGAACTGGCCTCTTCGCTGGACGCCGCACCGGCAGCGTCCCGTGGCGGCGGCCGGCACGACTCGATCGACGACGCGATCGCGTGGAGCCTGGCCACCACCTCCGGTCCCGAGCGCGCCCTGCTCGCGCAGCTGGCCGAGTTCTCGGGCTCGTTCACGCTCGACGCCGTCGCCGGAGTGTGCGACGTCGGCGACGCGGATCCGAGGGAACTCGCTGCATCGCTCGCGCGCAAGTCGCTCGTGGCGGCGGTCGCACCCACGCCCGGCGAACGGAGGTTCCGGGTTCTCGACACCGTGAAGCGCCACATGCGGGCGCGGCATCCGCTCGCCGACACCCAGGCGTGGCAGCGGCGCCACGCCGCGTGGATGACCGAGGACGCGCAACGACGTGCGCCGCTGCTGCGCACCTCGGAGAGCCGACGCGCCCGCGCCGCCCTCGCCGC
>NZ_RRYE01000591.1 GCF_004010105.1 Microbacterium sp. CPCC 204701 | reverse complement strand
CGCCGCGCCGCCTTCCTCGCCAGCGAAGGGCTCCAGCTCGCCCAGCGCGACATCGACACCGCCCGCCCGCAGCCCGACCAGTGGGGCGGCGGCTTCGGTCCGCAGCAGGGCTGGGGCGGCGGCCGCCGTGGCGGCGGGGGCGGCGACCTCATGGGCGGCATCCTGGGCGGTCTCGTGATCGGGAGCCTCCTGGACGGAATGTTCGACTGAGGCGGATGCAGCAGGCGCGCACGCGCGCACTCTCCCTCCCCCGTTGCCGTCACCCGGGCACCGACGGAGAGGAAAGGGTCTCGGACCGCGGCGACGCGGGTGCGACCGACTCCTCCTGACCGCGCAGGGAAGCTGATCGCTTGACGACGGACGCCCCGGTCCCCCGCTTGACAGGGATCCGGGGCATCCTTCGTCGAACTTCGTCTCAGGACGCGAGCTCCTCCGGCTGCGCCTGGGTGGTCAGCGAGATGACGCCGTAGTCCCAGCCCTTGCGCCGGTACACGACGCTGGGGTGGTCGGTGCGGACGTCGATGAAGAGGAAGAAGTCGTGACCGACCAGCTCCATGCGGTCGACCGCCTCCTCCACCGACATCCACTCCGGGCGGAACTTCTTGGTGCGGATGACGACGGGCGTGTAGCCCACTTCCTCCTCGTTGCCGGTCGCGATGGGGATCTCGCCCGTCGCGACGGCGCGCAGCACGTCGAGAGATGCCGGCTGCACATCGATGCCCTGCAGCGAGCCGCTCCCCTTCTCGAACTTCGCGCCTCGGGGGTGGTTGCGTGCGTCGACGCGCTTGTCTTTCGCGCGGCGAAGCTGCTCGCACAGCTTGTCGACAGCCAGGTCCAGTGCCGCGAACTTGTCGCCTTCCGTGGCTTCCGCGCGGACGACCGGCCCGCGGCCGTTCATCGTGAGCTCGACCGTGTCGTCCTCCATGCGCCCGTTGTGGTACGCGCGGTGGGTCACTTTGACGTCCACGCGCTGAGCGCGCGGAGCGAGGTGCTCGATGCGGGCAGCCTTCTCTTCGACGACACTGCGGAAGCGATCCGTGATCCCGACTCCCACGCCGACGATGCTGGTTTCCATCCCTGACCTCCTTGTTCCGGTCCCCCCGGCCAAGGGCGGACCATGAGTCGCCTTGTGCCCCCACCGTAGCCGTGCGTTCCGACTCTGTCACCTGTGAGTTTGCGATCACGTCGGCATGAGGTCACCGGGTTCGGCCATAGTGCCGCGGCGTGGCGGCGACGGCGACCGCCGCGACGACGTCGGCG
>NZ_RRYE01000590.1 GCF_004010105.1 Microbacterium sp. CPCC 204701 | reverse complement strand
CGTGTCGACTGAACGGTCCCCACGGCCCCGCCACGCGCCGCCGGCGCGTCGCGCGGAGCCTCTGGCCGCGTGGGCCCGCCGAGGCCCGCGGCATCCGCAATCCGGTCAGTCCCAATGAAGCCCGCACTCGTGGCAGGCGAACTCGAGTCGTTCCACCCAGCCCTGGTCGAGCTCGGCTCGACGATCGAGGCCCACGGCGAACCAGCGGGGTTCGACCGTGCGCACCTCGAGCGAGTCGCACTCCGGACATGCCTCGGCGACGATCATCCGTGCCATGTCGCCACGGTAACCCCGGCCCACGGCATCCGTCGCAGCGACGCGCGCGTCAGCCGGTGTTCTGGAGGCCGGCCGCGACGCCCGAGACCGACAGCAGCAGCAGGCGCTGCTGCTCGGGGTCGACGGGCGCCCCTTCGGGAGTGTCGCGAAGTGCGCGCAGGGCGCGCAGCTGCAGCAGCGACAGCGCGTCGACGTACGGGCTGCGCATCTTGACCGCGCGCTGCAGCACCGGCTTGTTCGCGAGCAGCTCGGTGCCGCCGGTCACCCGGATCACCCAGTCGCGGGTGAGGCGCATCTCGTCGCGCACGAGCGCGGCGAGGTCGTCGCGGTCGCCCAGCTCGAGGTAGTGCCGGGCGATGCGATCGTCCGCCTTCGCGAGGCTCATGGCGACGTTGTCGATGAGCGTGCGCAGGAGCGGCCACTCGGTGTACGCGCGCTGCAGGAGGGCATCGTCGCCGACCGCCTCGAGCGCGGTGCCGAGCCCGAACCACCCGGCGAGGTTGATGCGGGCCTGAGTCCACGCGAACACCCACGGGATCGCGCGAAGGTCCTCGAGCGACTCCACCGAGAGCCCGCGACGAGCCGGGCGCGAGCCCAGCGCGAGGAGGCCGATCTCCTCCATCGGCGTCACGCGCGCGAACCAGGGGGCGAAGCCCGGCGCCCTCACGAGCGAGAAGAACCTCTCGCGGGACGCGACGTCCATCGCGCCGGCGACGTCGGCGTACTTCTCGGCGGCCTCGCGGTTGCGCTCCTCGTTCGAGGGTGCCGAGGCCAGCAGGATCGCCGCGGCGACCTGGTCGATGTGCCGCATCGCAATGGCGGGATCGCCGTAGCGGGCGAAGATCACCTCACCCTGCTCGGTGAGCTTGAAGCGCCCGTCGACGGAGTGCGGCGGCTGCGCCACGATCGCGGAGTTGGCGGGGCCGCCGCCGCGGCCGAGCGCGCCGCCGCGGCCGTGGAACAGCGTCAGCTCGAGGCCCTCGCGCTGCG